>JBBSEZ010000020.1:0-43583 GCA_038239195.1 Gemmatales bacterium | reverse complement strand
GGTGGTCTCTTGGCAGAGTTACCGTAGGGGGACGAGCCTTGCTCGTTCAGGGGCCCGTGCCTCGCCGAGCGCCAAGTGGACAAACGATCAGAATAAACTCTCCGCCCAGTCTCAAATGGCCAAATCGAAGGACACAGCCGCTGTCGCAGCAGTCGCCATGCGGGCCCCTCCAAGGCGACCGGCGGGAAGAGGCCTATCCTGTAGGACGGCTCTCCCGAGCCGTCCTACCGCAAACCAACGCCTGCCGCTCGCCCAAGCGACAGGAGGGCCCACACATACCCGAGACGGCGCCCTTTTCCAACCCGAGTTCGCCGGGCGCTGCGTCGCCCTACATCGCCTCCGGCACCGGCGCCGCCTCGCCATCCGCCGGGAGCGCCGACTTCAGCGGGCGCTCCGGCAGCCAGAGCACCGCGGCGAGCGCCAGCGCGGCGACGACGGCGCCCGCCACGAACGCGGCGGCGATGGCGTGCCGATACGCCGCCACGATCGCCTCGTGCTGCGCCAGCGGGAGCCGGGCGATCCCCTGCACCCCCTCTTCGAGCAGCGAGGGGCCTCCCGCGGCCGCCTCAGTATAGGCAGCGGGCAGCAGGCGGTGCAGTTCGGCCGTCATGATGGCGCCGGCCAGGGCGACGCCGACGGCGCTGCCCAGCGAGCGGAAGAACGCCGACGCCGAGGTGGCGACGCCCAGGTCGCGGCGCTCGACGGCGTTCTGGATCGCCACCGTGAGAGTGGGCATCACCAGGCCCAGCCCGACCCCCAGTCCCACCAGCGACGACTCCATCAGCCAGGCGCCCGCCCCGGCCGAGGCCGCCCACGCCAGCACCAGGTAGGCCCCCGTGGCGACCGCCAGCCCCACCACGGGGAAGACCTTGTAGCGCCCCGTGAGCGAGACGAGCCGGCCGCCGACGACAGACGACACGATCACCCCGGCCATGAGGGGGGCGAGCATCAGCCCGGCGTGCGACGGGCTGGCCCCCAGCACGAGCTGGAAGTAGAGCGGCAGAAAGACGACGGCGCTGAACAGGGTCATCGCGGTCAGCCCCAGGACCGCCGAGGAAACCACGAAGACGCGGTCGCGGAAGAGGCGCGGCGGCAACACCGGCTCGCGGGCCCTTCGCTCGCACCCCGCCAGCAGCGCGAACAGCACGGCGGCGCCCAGCGCCAGCCCGACGATGACCGGCGACGACCACGCGTAGGCCGTCCCGCCCCACGTCAGGACGAGCAGCACGCAGGCGGTGCCGGCGCTGAGGAACAGGGCCCCGCCGTAGTCGATGCGGTGCGCGACGGCGCGGTGGGGGCGACGCAGGCCGAAGGCGATGAAGACCAGGGCGACGGCGCCGACGGGGAGGTTGACGTAGAAGACCCAGCGCCAGGAGAGCGCGTCGGTCAGCGCCCCGCCGAGGAGCGGGCCGGCAACGCTACAGACGGCGAAGACGGCACTGAACAGCCCCTGGTAGCGCCCGCGCTCGCGCGGCGAGACGAGGTCGCCGATGGTGGTCTGCGCCAGCGTCATCAGGCCGCCTGCCCCCAGCCCCTGGAGGAAGCGGAAGAGAATGAGCTGCGTCATCGTCTGCGCCAGCCCGCACAGGGCAGAGCCGGCAAGGAACACCACGATGGCGAGGACGAAAAGGGGCTTGCGGCCGTAGAGGTCGCTGAGCTTGCCGTAGATAGGCGTCGTGGCCGTGGAGGCCAGAAGAAAGGCGGTGACGACCCATGAGAGATGGGCCAGCCCGCCGAGGTCGCTGACGATCTGCGGCAGGGCGGTGCCGACGATGTTCTGGTCGAGGGCGGCGAGGGTGAGCGCCAGCATGAGGCCGGCGAGCGCGATGCGGAACTCGCCGCGCGAGATGCCGGGCGCGGTTTCGGCTTCGGGGGCGTGGAGCATGGCGTGCGTTCCGTTGCGCGGCGATGGCGACAGCGAACGACAGGGATGCGAAAGATGCGCCGCCAGGCCAGATTTTCTCGCAAGACGCGTCGCGGGGGTGAGGCTACTTGCTGCGGCGCGGCCCCGGTCCTATTACGTCCGGGGCAACCCTTTCCTGGCTTCTCCCACGCTGGTGGTCGCGACGATCTTCGCCGTCGGCGTGGGGGCCCGATGCTGCTGGGGCTGGCCCTGACGTCGGCCCTCGGGGAGGCGCCTCCGCCGCCCGAAACGGCCCGGAAAAGCCGACGCTGCAAGAAGGACGATCCGGGGGAGTGAGCGAGCCGGCAACATCGGCGGGGGGAGGGGCTGCAATGAACGCGGAAACGGTTTTGCGGGGCACGATCAAGGCGGACGGCACCCTCGACGTGCCCGGCCCGTTGGCGTTGCCGCCTGGCCCGGTCGAGGTCACGGTTCGCGCCATCCCCACTGCGGCAGGCGAAGACTTGCTCGCCTTGCTGGCGCGCTTCCGCGCGGAGCAACAGGCGAGCGGGCACGTTCCGCGTACCGCGGACGAGCTCGACGCCGGCGTGCGGCAGATGCGCGACGAATGGGAGGAGCGCCAAGTTGCAATCGAGCAGTTGAAGGACGAGTGCCGGCGCGACCGGGAGGCCTCCAACGCAGCAAAGGGGCCACCGACGCGATCGTCTTTCTCGACGCGAACATCGTCCTCTACCTTATCGAAAACCTAGCGCATTTTGGCCCTCGCGCCGTTGCCCACGTCACCGCGCTGGGCCTTTCCGCAGGCAGGGGAGGCGGGCTTTTCCGGCTGTCGGGACCGCCTGCGAAGTTAGGACCGAGCGCATCGTAACTTTGCCCGTGACTTTCGCGGCTGGATTGTCGATGATGTACAAGAGTTCGGTAGTGGTGCGGCGACGCCCGCACGAATTGAATGCCTCTGATGACGAGGCGGGAGGGCGCTCATGGAGGCACGAGCCTTCACAGCGGTTTCACTCTTCACCGGAGCTGGGGGCCTGGACGTCGGCCTCGAACAGGCCGGCTTTCGGACGGTCGGCGCGGTTGACTTCGAGGCGGATTGTGTCGCCACACTCGGTCTCAACCAGCGAGCTGCCGTCCCCGTCGACGTACGCCGAAACTATCTGGGCGGCGCCGTCATTCTTGCCGCCGACGTCGAGACAGTAGGGCCTGAACAGCTCCGACCGGCAGGGCACGGCCGCTCGTGGGTGCCGGACCTCATGGCGGGCGGCCCCCCTTGTCAGCCTTTCAGCAGCTCGGGCAAAATGCGGTCGGTGGAAGACCCGCGCGGAAAGTTGTTCGAGCATTTCGTCCGTCTTGCTGCCGGGCTACGGCCGAAGTTGATCCTGTTCGAGAACGTGCGAGGGCTCGTCACGGCGCGCGGCCCAAGCGGGGAACCGGGCGAAGTGTTGCGGATGGTGAAAGGCGCCTTCGAGGGCATCGGCTACGCCACCACCTTTGCCCTGCTCAACGCGGCGGACTACGGGGCCGCGCAGAGGCGGGCCCGCTGTTTCATGATGGCGACGCGCTGCACCGCCCTTCCTCTCTTTCCCGAACCGACCCACGCCGAAGCCCCTGGTGGCGGATTATTCGACGCTCCGTCCTCGTGGGTGACGCTGGGGCAGTTCTTGGCCACGCTCCCCGCCCCTGCCCCGGAGGAAATCGTGCGCCCGTCGCCTGCCCTGGCCATCCGGCTGGCAAACGTCCCCGACGGGTCGGGGCTGAAGAGCGCGGGGGCGAGGGAGGCGACGCGCCCCGGAGGACACTGGGGCTACCGGCAAGGGACCTTCATCGCGGACCTCAACCTACCTGCCCGGACGATTACCGCCTCCGCGAGCCAGGACTGGGTGCGGCTGCCCGACGGCTCCCTGCGACGGTTGACACTGCGCGAGTGTGCGGCCCTGCAAGGGTTTCCGCGCGAGTGGCAGTTCGCAGGCCCCCTCGCCAGTCGGTTTCGCCAGGTCGGGAACGCCGTCCCAACCGTCTTCGGCAAGGCCCTGGGCGAAGCGTTGCTGGCTGTCCTGTCCGGCAGGGAGAGGCCGAAGCCTTCCTCGGCCCCCCTCCCTCGCGATTTCCTTGCGGCCATGGAGTACACGCGCAGGGAGCACGCCCGAAACGGGGGCAGCCGCCGCGCAGCGTTGGAACGTTCGCGGAGCAGGGGGGCCGATTTGAGCGCCATCAAAGGCCTCGGCTCCGCGGATTGTGTGCCGCTCCGCTGAAGCGAGGGGGCGAGGAGGGCGAGACCATGTTGACGCGGGAACGATTCGCGGCAGACCTCGAAAGGAGCCGCCAGCTCGAAAAAACGACATACAAGGAGTTGACCCTGGGCCTTTACCGTGGCCTTCAGGCCCCGCTGAAGGCCCTGTACGACCAGATGGTGAGTGCGACGGGGAACCTCACGGCCATCACCGCTCGATCGCTTCAGGACCATCCGCAGATCATCAAAGTCCTCCGCTACTGCCTGGCCCCTGTCATCAGTCAGATGAGGTTGGGGCAAATCATCGGCATCACCAGCACCGGCCCGTTCGAAAAGGACGGGACCAAGCCCGGCCCTCAGCAAGCCGCCGACCTGGTGCGCTGGTTTGAGAACTACCTGGACCGCGAGCGCTTTGCCTGGACCGGGCCAACTCCGCCCCCGTGGTCTGTGGCGGAGCGGCAGATCGCGGAGCATTACGCCAAGCTCTGCACCGTCGCTCTCGTGTCCAACCAGAACACCGCGACCCAGTACCGGATGAAGCGGCAAAAGATGCAGGAGGACGCCATCGCCGCGGCCCTTGTGGCAGGAGGACTGACTCTCCAAGCCCGCGTTGGGCCAGTCCCCAGCGCGACCGGGAGGAAGAAGAAAGGAGAGGGCCCTGCGCGCCGCCCTCGGAAGGGGCCGGCCGGGGTGAGCTCGGCGGACGACGTCCAGCCGAGCCATTTCGTCCGTGCCGCCACGGTCCTCGCCGGGCTCGAGCGCAATCAAAGCGCCGATTTGACGGTCAGGCCGGGCCCCGCCCCGAAGCTCTTCTGCATCGAAGCCAAAGCCGTCGGCATCCGCATAGACTCCGCGAAGCGCCTCAAGGAACTCAACGACAAGTACACCGACTGGCAGGCCGTCAAGCCCAAACTGGACCTTGTGACGCTTGGTGTCTGCGCCGGCTTCTTCAACCTGATCGAGCTGATAGCGACTATTCGGGTGCGAGGAATCCCGATGTTTTTCGAGCACGACCTCGCCCCGCTCGCCGACTTTCTCCAGACAGGGAATTACTTCGGCTCCCCCTGGGAGCCGAAGGCCCTCTTTACAGAGGTTCCCGCGGAGGCGCTGCGCGAGGCACTGGACAAGATCACGTCGGCCGAGCCCGACGTCGAGGAACGCGGCGCAGCCGAAGGCGAGATCGCTGGGGAGTAAACTTTTCCCGTTCTCCTACGCCAGACACCAGCCCCGCACCCCTCCTCACCGCCGGAGCCTTTCCGCCATGTTCCGCCTCCTCACCGTCCTCTCCGCCTGCGCTCTCGTCCCCGGTGCCCTCGCCGACGACCGCGAGCGCTTCTTCGTCGGCAAGCAGAAGGACGGCCGCATCGTCGTGCCCACCAATCAGGTGCTCCGCCCGGCCGGCACTCAGGTCGCCTTCCCCGGCCGGCCCGTCGATCTCGCCCTCGCCGAGGATGGCCGCGTCCTCGTCATCAAGAACATGCGCGACCTGCTCTTCCTCGACGTCGCCGCCGCGAAGATCGTCCAGAAGTTGCCCCTCCCCAGGGGCGGGCTCAGCGTCGTCGGCCTGCTGGCGCGCGGCGACCGCGTCTTCGTCAGCGACTCCCTCAACGCGGTCCACGTCGCCCGCCGCCAGGCCGACGGCAAGTACGCCTGGGACAGGCCCCTCCCCGTCCTCGCGCCGAAGGCCGGCGCCGCCCACCCCGCGGGCATGGCCTTCCGAGGCAAGGACGAGTTGTGGGTGGCGACGACGCGCGGCAACAGCGTGCAGCGCCTCAGCCTCCGCACCGGCAAGGTCGAGCAGACTGTCCCCGTCGGCGTCGCCCCCTTCGCGGTCGTCTTCCCAGGCGCCGACAAGGGCTACGTCAGCAACTGGGGCGGCGATCCGCCCAGGGAGGGCGAGCCGAAGAGCACCACCTCGGGCACGCCCATCCGGGTCGATCCGCGCACGCGCATCGCCAACCGCGGCAGCGTCTCCGTTCTGGCGCGCGACGGGGGGGCGTGGAAGCAGACAAAAACGATCCGCGTCGGGCTTCGCCCCTCGGGCCTGGCGCTCAGCCCCGACCGGCGCTGGCTCTACGTCGCCAACGCGGGTAGCGACACCGTCTCCGTCCTCGACACGCGCCGCGACGAGGTCGTCGAGACCATCTCCTGCCGCCCGGAGGCGCGCCTGCCCTTCGGCAGCGGCTGCAACGCGCTCGCCGTCAGTACCGACGGCAAAACGCTCTTTGTCGCCAACGGCACCAACAACTGCCTCGCCGTCGTGCGCCTCGGGCAGCGGGGCGCCGACGGCAAGTTCTTGCGAGGGGAAGGGCCCGCCAGGGTGCTGGGGCTCGTCCCCACTGGCTGGTATCCCGGCGCCGTGCTCCTGTCGATCGACGGCAAGAAGCTGTTCGTCGCCAACGTCAAGGGCCACGGCAGCCTTTCGCAGCCGCGCCCCGCCGAGAAGGGCAAGAGCTCCCACGACCACCTCGGCACCGTCTCCATCCTCGACGTGCCCGACGCCAGGGCGCTGGCGCGCTACACGCGCGAAGTGAACGAGAACAACCGCCTCGCCTACAGCCTCGCCGGGCTGGAGAAGGCACGCCCCGGCGTCAAGGCCGTGCCCGTCCCCGCGCGCCACGGCGAGCCCTCGGTCTTCAAGCACGTGATCTACGTCATCAAGGAGAACCGGACCTACGATCAGGTCTTCGGCGACCTGAAGGAGGGCAACGGCGACCCGAAGCTGTGCATCTTCGGCCAGAAGGTCACCCCCAACGCACACGCCCTGGCCCGGCAGTTCACTTTGTTCGACAACTTCTACTGTAGCGGCGTGCTCAGTGCCGACGGGCACTCGTGGGCCAACGCCGCCTACGTCACCGACTACCTCGAACGGGCCTTTGGCGGCTTCACGCGCAGTTACCCCTACGACGGCGGAGACGCCCTCGCGTTTCCGGCGACGGGCTTCCTGTGGGACAACGCCCTGGCGCACAAGAAGACGTTCCGCAACTACGGCGAGTTCGTCGCCTCGGCCAGCTACGCCCCCAAGGGGACGACCTGGCGCGACTTCTACGACGACTACAAGAACAAGACGCGCAAGGTGAAGGTGAAGACGCGCGTGACGTTCGACTCGCTCGCCCCCCACACGCACCCGACCTACCCGCACTTTCCGCTCCTGGCGCCCGACGTCTACCGCGCGCAGCTCTTCCTCGACGAGTTTCGCCAGTTCGAGAAGAAGGGCGCCTTGCCCAACCTGATTTACCTGGCCCTGCCCTGCGACCACACCAACGGCCTGCGGCCTGGCTTTCCGACGCCCCGGGCGATGGTGGCCGACAACGACCTGGCCCTGGGCCAGATCGTCGAGGCGGTGAGCCGGAGTCGCTTCTGGAAGGAGACGTGCATCTTCGTGGTGGAGGACGACCCGCAGGACGGCTTCGACCACGTCGATGCCCACCGCACGGTCGCCCTGGTCATCAGCCCCTACACGCGCCGGAAGTTCGTGGACAGCACCTGCTACAACCAGACGGGCATGGTCAAGACGATGGAGCTCCTCCTTGGCCTGCCGCCCATGAACCAGCTCGACCTCTCGGCCACGGCCATGCGCCGCTGCTTCCAGGACGCGCCCGACCTCACGCCCTACCGCTGCCTGCCCAACCAGATCGACCTCGACGAGATGAACAAGCCGCTGAAGGCGCTGAAGGGCCGGGCGCTCCACTGGGCCAAGAAGTCGCTCGAACTGAACCTCGACGAGGCCGACGCCGCCGACGAAGACACGCTCAACCGCATCCTGTGGTTCAGCGCCCGCGGCGACGCGCCGTATCCGGAGAAGAAGAATCCGAACAGAAGGTAACGAAGGCAACGAAGAAAGCAGAGGAAGAATGGCCCCGAGGAACGCAGCGAGGGAACGACCTCCCTCCTCGTCTCGTTCTCTCTTCCCCTTCTTCTTTCTTCGTTGCCTTCGTTGCCTTCTGTTCGAGTTCTTCTTCTCACTTGAGCGGCAACAGCCAGATGTTGCGATACTGTACCGGGTTGCCGTGGTCCTGGAGCAGGATCGGCCCCGGCGTGGCGGGACCGCCGCCGAGCTCCTTCGAGCTCATCCCGGCCGTGGTGTGGTCCTTGTCGAGCTTCACGTCGTCGTGGATCAGGATGCCGTTGTGGTGGACCGTGACGCGCCCCGGCTCGAGCTTCTTCCGCCCGCCGCTCGTCGCCGTCGCGAACGTAACGTCGTAGCTCTGCCACACGGTCGGCGCCTTGCAGGCGTTGACCTTGGGCGCTGCGATGCTGTAGATGCCCCCGCAGTCGTTGTCCTTGCTCTTGAGCCCGTAGCTGTCGAGCACCTGCACCTCGTAGCGGCCCTGGAGATACACCCCGCTGTTGCCGCGCCCCTGCCCGCCGGCCTTGGGCAGGTACGGCACGCGGAACTCGACGTGCAGCTTGTACTTTCCGCCGAAGCGCTGCTTGGTGATGACGTCGCCGGTGCGCGTCACCTCCATCGCGTTGCCCGCCACCAGCTTCCACGCCGCCGGGCTCTTGCCGTCGCGCTTCGTCCACTTGTCCAGGTTCTTGCCGTCGAACAGCACGATCGCCCCCTCGGGCGGTTGAACGCTCTTGACGTCCACCTTGTCCGAGGGCTTGAGGATCTTGAGATCGCCGAGGTCGCCGTAGTAGTCCTGGGCGCCGAGGAGCGGGCACAGGGCCAGGGCCGCGGCCAGGGCGGCGAAGAGGCAGGCGCGAGGGGGTCGCATGGTGGGGCAGGCCTCCACAAAGGGGAAAAAGCGCGAGCTTGCGGGGGGGAGCGACGTGCTCCGCCTGGAGTTGTGGTAGGCGAACCGGGGGAGCGCGACAAGCAACTTCCCGCGCTTCGCGGCGCGCACCCCCTTGAGGTTGCGCGGATCTCTGCGATAATGCCGGGGAGTGGTCGGCGCGCTCTTCCGGCAAATCGCCGTCGCCGGCCCTCGCTGGCCCCCGGGCCCACGACCGCCCCAGGAGAAGCCATGACTGAACCCAACTCGTCCCTGGCCTCGGCGACCGAGGCAGAGGTGCCCCGGAACTCCGTGCTCGTCGTCGATGACAACGCGATGGACCGGCACCTCGCCGGCAAGATCGTGCAGAAACTCGGCGGCTGGCGGGTGAGCTACGCCAACAACGGCGTCGAGGCCCTCGCCGCTCTGGAACAGCACGTGCCCGACGTCGTGCTCACCGACATGCTCATGCCCGAAATGGACGGCCTGCAACTCGTGCAGGCCATCCGCCAGAAGTACCCGCTCGTGCCCGTCATCCTCATGACCGCGCACGGCAGCGAGGACGTCGCCATCCAGGCGCTCCAGAAAGGCGCCGCCAGCTACGTCCCCAAGAAGAGCCTCAACCGCGACCTCGGCGACACCCTCGAACAGGTCCTCTCCGCCAGCACCACCAAGCGCCAGGAGCAGCGCATCCTCAAGCACCTCGAACACTTCGAGGCCCGCTTCATCCTCGCCAACGACACCGGCCTGATCCCGCCCCTCGTCGGCCACATCGAGGAAGACCTCACCCGCCTCAAGTTGTGCGAGCCTAGCGGCCTCGTCCTCCTCGGCGTCGCCCTCCACGAGGCGCTCACCAACGCCATGCTCCACGGCAACCTCGAGCTCAGCTCCGCCATGCGCGAGACCGACGAGAAGGAATACTATCGCCTCTCCCTCGAGCGCCGCGCCCAACCGCCCTACGCCGAGCGCCACGTGCAGGTCACCCTCGCCTGCACCCGCGACGAGGCCAAGTTCATCATCCGCGACGAGGGCGGCGGGTTCGACCCAGCGCTGCTCCCCGACCCGACCGACCCCAGCAACCTCGGCAAGGTGAGCGGGCGCGGGCTCCTCCTCATCCAGACGTTCATGGATCGCGTCGAACACAACGCCAGCGGCAACCAGATCACGATGGTCAAGCGCGTCGCGCTGGGGGCGCGCTGAGCCCCCATGCGAAAAGCACGGCTGTTTCAGCCGTGCTTTCTCGACAGGCGCTCGGACGAGCCCAGCACCCTCACGGCGCCAGCAGGACCGCCAGCGCCTCCTCGGTCGCCTGACGCACGCGCAGGTCGGTGTCGTTCTTCAGCCTCTGGACGGCCGTCACCACCGGCACCGTGTTGGCCTTGAGCCGCCCCAGCGCTTGCACGCACGCCGCCCGCACCGACGGGGCCGGGTCGCTCTTCGCCGACCGCAGCAGGGCCTCGACGATCGCCGGCTCCTTGTGCCAGTCGAGCTTCCCCAGGTACGCCGCCGCCATCTCGCGCTCCGAGGGGTAAAGCGAATCGCGCAGCACCGCGCCGGCGTGCCCCCTGGGCGAAACCAGCTCGAGGTGCGCCACCGGCAGGTGCGACGGCTCCGGCAGGCTGGCGGGCAGGTAGGCCGGCATCGGCATGGGGCCGCGCGCGGCGGGCACGAACGAAGGGACAGGGCGGTAACCGGCCGCTGTCGCCGGGGCGGCCGGCGTCGGCACTGCCTGGCGCAGGGCGGCGGCCGGGTCGTTGAAGGCGTTCGGCACCGTCGGCAAGGGGCCAAAGTCGGACGGAATGGGGCGGGTCGAGCTGGTCGTCGTGAAGGCGTTCGCCATGCCCCCCGGCGTCCCGCCGTCCAGCAACACGCGCGTCGGCACGTACGCCGGCCCGTTCGCCGTCTGCATCGGCGTCGCGTACGGCGGGCCGGAGGGATACGGCGGCAAGGCCGGCGGGGGAGCGGCGTTGGGGTAGGCCCCGCTCGGGTAAACGCCGTTGGGAAGTCGGGGCCCCGACACGACCGAACGCGGGGCCGGGGGCGGGCCTTCGGCCTCCGGCTGCTCCTTTGTCTCCGTGAAGGCGTTTCCGGGCTCCACCGGCACCCGAATCATGCGGCCCGTCGGCGTCATCACGACCTCCGTCGCGGTGCTGCTCGACTCGTTCTCCTTCTTCTCCGTTGGCTTGCCGGGCCCAAAGCCGAGGCGCTCGCGCCACGACGGCTTCTCGCCCGGAGCCTTGGCGAGCGAGCCATTCGGCGTCGGGGCCGGGCCCGTGGTCGGCGATCCCAGGAAGGGGCTGCCGGGCGTCGCGTTGCCGCGCTTCTCCGCGGTCATTCGCGCGTAGTCGTCCGGGCGCTTGAGGGGGTCGTCCGAGGTGGGCTCGGCGCGCGGCAGGCGCACTGCCCCGGACGGCCGATCGCGCCAGGAGGAGAACAGCCCGCCGCGCGGGGCCTTGGGCGCCGGCACCGCCTGCGCCGCTGGGGCGCTGACCGCCGGCACGTCGGCAAGCGGGGGCTCGGGGGCGCTGACCGCCGGCACCCTGGAATCGACCAGCTTCGGCGCGGGGGCCTGAACGGCTGCGGCCTTGGGGGCCACGGTGGCGTAGGGGGCCGAGGAGGCGAACACCCTGTTGAACAGGGAAGCCTTCTCCGCCGGCGCGGGGGCCGGCGCGGGGGCCGGCGCGGGCTGGGCCACCACCACGGCGTCGGGCGGGGCGGTCGGCGCGCCGCACGGGGAGGCCGAACTGCGGCCCCAGGGGAAGATGCGCGGGCCCCGGGCAGTCTCCGGGCGGCCCAGGGGGCCCGTCGTCATCGAGGTCGGGTCGATGATGGTCAGGATCTCGCCGGTGGCTACCGACTGCGCCTGGCAAGCCGTGCTGCCGTCGCGCTCGCGCCAGCACTTGAGGATTCGGCACTTCAGGGCCGGCTTGCCCTCCTCCTGGACCACGATGATGCGATCCGCTCGGGGCCCTTGACTTCGCGCCAGGCCCGCCAAAAACAGGGCCCCGACCACGGCCCCCATCCAGTACCCGCGTCTCATGGCCAAACGCCTCCCTGTTCGGTGGAGCTTCCTCCGGCCGAGACGTTCTGTCCGGCCCTCTATTCCTTTGTTATCGGCTCGGCGCGAAAGGCGGATGAATCCGATTGTGCGGTAAGAGCGCCAAGCACCAACGGCGCCGGGAAGGGAAGAAGGGAGGGCAAAAGAGCAAGCCTTGCTGGAGGAGGCAAGGTAGCCCGCGACGGAGTCGCGGTGCCCCCGCCGCGGAGCGGCGGGCTGCATTGCCGTCGAGAGGCGCCAAGCAGCACCGGCGCCGGGAAGGCAGAACGCGAGGGCAAAAAAGAGCAAGGCCCGCCGGAGGAGCTTCCTCCGGCGGGCCAGGGCGTCTGCGCGTTGGGGCGGCCGTCGCGGCGGCCCGACCTCGTTTACTTGGCGGCGTCCGGCTTGATGACCCCCATGTCGCGCCGGTAGAGCGGCAGATGACGGTAGTAGACCTCGAGGGTCAACAGCGACAGCGAAGTCGCGCCGAGGCGGCCGCCGACGTGGTCGGAGCCGGCCCAGGTGCCCTTGTTGCCGTTATCGCGACCGCTGCCCTTGTGCTGGGTCGAGATGAGCGTATCGCGGATGCCGCCGGCGCCGGTGCCCGCCGGGCCGAGGTTCCAGAACTGCCAGTACTCGCCGCCCATGTGGTGCATGACCTGGGTGGCGTAGTAGTCGTAGTAGATGCTGGTCCGCCCGGGCGGCGTCAGCTTCAGCTTCTTCAGGCCGTTCACCAGGCCGGGGTTGCGCGGGTTGGCGCCGAGGTACTGGCGGCCCAGCAGGCCGACCGCCGTCATCGTGATCGTCTCCCCGCCGCCGGGCGTGTATCCATACCCGCCGCTATTCTTGCTCGTCTCGGCCGAGTCGAGGAACTTCTCGCACCGACGCAGGGCCGCGCGCGGGACCGTCAGGCCCGACATCTGACCGCTCTTCAGCGCCATCAGGTGCCAGCCGGTCACCGACGTGTCGCCCGCCTGCCGCGGGGCGTAGCGCCAGCCGCCGCCCGTGTCCTGGGCGCGCACGGTGAAGTTGATGGCCGCCTGGGCGGACGCCTTCAACAGCGGGTCGGAGGTCAGGCCGTACGCCTCGCACATGGCGATGGTCGCCAGGCCGTGCGAGTACATGTCCCCGCCGTAGTCGCCCGCCCGATCGCCCGACCGGGCCTGTCGGCTGATCAGGAAGCGAATGCCGGCGTTGACCGTCTTGCTGTAGTCCTTCTGGCGCTCCTTGTCCCCCGACTTGTGGGTGATGCCGGCGGCCAGGAACGGCAGCAGCCCGAAGGCGGTGCCCGCCGTGTCGTTGCGCCGGCTAGTGCCGGGCGTCGAGTTGTCGCCCACGATCTTGCCCGCCGGGAACGGCGCCGTCCGCGCGTGGCGGTTGAAGTCGTTGAGGCCCCAGTGCCCGTCGTTGGCCTGGTGCAGCGCCAGCCACTCCAGCCCGTCGGCGACGGCCTTCTCGGAAATGTCGTTGCCGCCGCCCTCGGCCAGCATCTTCTTGCGCGTCGAGCCGCTCCGGCCGGCGAAGCCAGTCCCGGTGTACCTGCCGCCCAATCCGCCCTGGATGCCATTCATGCCGCCGGAGCCCGCTTCGTTGATGTCGCGGATGCCCGCGCCACCCCCACCGCCCGAGCCGGGGGGCGGGGGCACGTTCACGGGCGCCGCGTCGGGCGCGCCTTCCATGCCGATGGGCGCGCTGGGATCGACCTTGCCGGCCACGCTCACTTCTTCGATGCGATCGACGAAGTAGTTGAGCTCGACCTTGTCGTCGAGGCCGAGGTCGGTGTTGGTCAGGTCCTTGTCGGGCGGGGTCTCTTCGGTCACCTCGGTGGACGGCGGGCCCTGATCGAGTTCCGGCGTCTGCTCGGCGTTCAGGGTGCCGAGGAAGGAGAACACGAAGAACGCGACGACCACGAGGCAGACGTTGATGACCGCACTCGAGATCCACACCGGGATGATCTTGGCGAGGCTCACGCCGGTGTCGGGGACAGGGGGGGCCACCACGATCATGCGGCGGCCGTTGTCCTGCACAGTGGACATTGTTCTAGCCCTCGAAAGGGAAAGGAAAGTTCAGGAACGCAAGGACGTTTGCCGCCGGAAGGCGAGCCGGGCGGCCAAACAGATCGCAGGAGGCTTTCGCCGCGCCCGCGAAGCAGGGGAAGTTCTCCCCTCCCTCGCGGGCGCGGCTACGCCCCGGCGTCCTCACCTGGATCGGGGCCAGGCCCCGACCCTCCCTTGTTTCCCGGGCCCGTTTCGCCCGTCGCGGCCCCTCCCGAGGCGCTCGAAGCGCCTCGTTCGCCGGCCCGATCGCCCCAGCGCGTGGCGGCAGACGCCTCGGCAGTTTGTGTGCGTGGCCCCCCGTTGTTGCCGGGGGAGGTGGCAAGGCGCAGCACGTCGTGGCCCACGGGGGGCGCGACGGGCAGCGCGTCGGGCGTCGGCAGCACGAACTCGGTGTTGCGCGTCGCCTGGATGCGCCGCTGCGTGCGGCGGTCGTTGCGGCGGAGCCACAAGGCAAGCGCGGCCACGAAGACCACCACCCCACCGAGCAACCCCATGAACACGTAGAGGAACTGCGCCAGCCACGGCGTTTCCTTCGCGCGGGCGGGAGGAATGACCCCACCCACGAGCAGCGAGTTGCCGATCAGCATCGGCGCCTCGCGGCGGGTTTTTTCCTTGCTATCGACGGCCTTGTAGCGGAACTTCTTGAAGAAGTAGCCGTCGAAGGTCACGAAGACCTTGTGGTCGATGGTCGATTTGCCCAGCAGCTCGCGCGGAAGGCCGACGGGCCAGTTGGTGAACACGACGCAGTAGGGGTTGGCCCCGTAATCGTCGTTGATGATCCACGCCTCATAGAGGTCGTGAATGCCCTGGGCCAGCGCCTCGGGCGGCGGCTCGAAGCGGTTGATCCGACGGAGCCTGCCCTGGGCTCGCGCCACCTGGCCTCGATACGCGGCCGGGCTGTTGAACAGGTGCGCGTAGGAGAGCGAACGGTCGGCGGCGCCCTCGAAGGCCTTGAGCGAGGTGTTGTGGGCCTGCACGAGAACGTGGACGTACCCCTCGGCCTCCAGGTTCCCGATGGCGATGCCCGTGCCGTCCTTGATCTCGGCGCTCGCGAGCACCTTCTTGTCGAGGGGCCGGAAGCGATCGGTATCGACCAGCTTCCAGCAATCGAACGCCTCACCCGCCTGCAACGTGCCGACCTGTTGGAGCCCCCTGCCCAGCCCCGACGGGCCCACGGCGGGCTGCGTGGCGTTCAGGAACAGCGTCGCCGCCCCCATCTGGGAGCGCACCTGGTAGCGGAACCGCGTGGCAGGGGCCGACTTCAGCACGACGAGCGAATGCCCCACGAAGAGCAGGGCCGCGCGGTCGCCGTCCTTTTTCGGGACGAGCGGGGCGTTGGCGTGGTAGTTGAACTTCTTGAAGAGGAAGCCATCGAGCCCGACGTAGATGCGCTGGTCGAGGTCTTTCCCGAGCAGGTCGCGCGACAGCCCAGCCGGCCAGGTGGTGAAATCGACCCGGCAACTATGCACGCCAGCGACGTCGGCAAGCGAGGCTCGGTAGACGTGATAGACGCCTTGTTCCTGAGCGCTGGCAGGGGCGGGCACGCGCTCGATCCGCCGCAACCGCCCGGCGACGCGCAGGACCTTGCCGCGGTAGACGGCCGGGGTGGCGAACAGTTCCTCGAACGTCAAGCCGGGGTCGGCCGCCCCGGCAAAGGCCTGGAGAGAGTTGTAGTGGGCCCGGATGAGGGCGTTGAAGTAGGCCGTCTTTTCGAGATCTTCGATGGGGCCGCCGTCCCTGATCGAGGTGAGCAAGACGTCGAACTTCTGAAACTTGTTGGTGTCGAGCACCGTCCAGCACTCGAAGACCACGCCCGCCCGCAACGTCGCGATGGCCTGGAGGGCCTTGCCGAGGGCCGGCCCGCCCACCATCGCTTGCTGATTGTTGAGGAAGAGGGTGGAGGCGGCGACCTGAACGCGCATTTCCGGGTTGAACTGGAGAACGCCTTCCGGCTCAGGCTGCTTGGCGGGAACGCGCTGGCTGCCGGTCACGGGAGGGGCGGCGGCGGGGGAGAAGGGAGCAAAGATGGCCGCGAGAAGCGCAGCGACGACCGCCAGGGCGAGGGCGTGGCCCGCGCTCTGGATCGTGCATCGTTCTCGCACGCGCCGGTTCATGCTCCCCTTCCTTGTTGGCCTCTCTATCCTTTGGACGCGAAAACCGCGCCGAGAGTTTCCATTAATGTAGCACGACGGGCTCGAATTGTCGCGGGCCAAATCGGCGGCCCTGCACGGTTTGCCGCTTGCGGCTTCGCGTTCTCAGCGCATTCGCCCTTCCGGTGGGATGAAGCGGACCTTGGTGAAGCCGTTCCGGCGACAGACGTCCTGCACGCGCAGCACGTTCTTGATCTTGAGGTTGCCGCTCGCCTTCACCTCGATCCCTTCCTTGTTGCCCACGGTCTTCCTGGCCTCCTTGAGGTAGGCGTCCAGCCCGTTGAGCAGGTCGGCCTCCTCTTGGTCCTCCACCTTGCCGCTTTTGACCGCCGCCTTACGCACCGGCTTGATGTTCGTCTCCAACCCGGCCACGTTGGATACCTGGAGCGAGCTGATGTTGCCCTTGAAGGCACCGCCCTGCAGCGCCCGGATCGCCATGCGCAGGTCCGACGGCGGTTCGAGGTCGAGGTTTTCCTCGGCCCGGGCGCCCGGCTTGACCTCCGCTGGCTGGAGGGCCCGCTTCTCCGCCACACCAGGGAGCCCCTGATCGAGCTGCCCTTCGAGATCGGAGGGGCTGTAGGTCATGATGAAGAAGGCCAGCAACTGAAACGCCACGTCCAGCATCGGCGTGATCGGCAGCGGGGCCTCTTCGTTCCCTTCCTCTCCCCCACGACGCCTGGTCATGGCGGCCTTCCTCCCCCGGCGGGGGCGTCAGCGTGTCCGGCCTTCCGGGGGGGTGAAGCGAACCTTGACGAAGCCGTTCCGGCGACAGACGTCCTGCACGCGCAGCACGTTCTTGATCTTGAGGTTGGCGCTCGCCTTCACCTCGATGCCTTCCGTGTTCTTGACGGTCTTCTTGGCCTCCTTGAGGTAGGCGTCCAGCCCGTTGAGCAGGTCGGCCTCCTCCTGGTCCTCCACCTTGCCGTTTTTGACCACAGCCCTCCGCACCGGCTTGATGTTCGTCTCCGCCCCGGCGATGTTGTTCACGTGGATCGAGCTGATGTTGCCCTTGAAGTCGCCGCCCTGCAGCGCCCGGATCGCCATGCGCAGGTCCGACGGCGGTTCGAGGTCGGGGTTGGCGTCCGTCTTGGCGTCCATCTTGACGTCTTCTTTTTTGTGCGCGGCCTTCTCCGCCTCGGCGGGGAGCCCCTGATCGAGCTGCCCTTCGAGGTCGGAGGGGCTGTAGGTCATGATGAAGAAGGCCAGCAACTGAAACGCCATGTCCAGCATCGGCGTGATCGGCAGCGGGACTTCCCCGTTCCCTTCCTCTCCTCCACGGCGCCTGGTCATCTGCCTCCTCCGATCGTCGCGTGCATCTTGATCTTCTTGTACCCCGCCACCTTGATGGCGTCGAGCAGGTCGTAGTAGTCCTCGTACTCGAGGTCGCCGTCGGGCCGGATGTGAATGACCGTCCTCACCTCGGTCTCGCCGGGCTTCAGCTTTGCCTTGGCGTCCTGGTAGTTGTCCTTGAGCCAGCGTCGCGTCTCGAGCATGGTCATGGGCGGCAGGCCAAAGACGAGGATGGCGACCTTGTACTTGGTGCGGTCCTCGGCGCCCTTCTGCTTGAAGCGGTCCGGCTGCATCTTGGCCGGCAGTTTGTCGAGCCAGTCCCGACCGGCCGCCGTCTGTAGCGCCTTGAGGTTGAGGAACAACCTCTCCGAGTCGGACTTCTCCAGCGGCATGGCCGTCTCCGACACCGACAGCTTGACGTCCGCGCTGGTCTGCCCGCTGACGAAGTTCACGGAGATGATGAAGAACATCAGCAACTGGAAGACCAGATCGAGCAACGGAATCATGTTGGGCTCGGTACAGGCGCCCGCGTCGTCCCCACCGCCATGGCTCATCGTATTCTCCAGTCCTTTGTTCTTAGTGCTTAGCAAAGAGGGCCCGCGCTGCGTGCTGTCTTTGCTAAGCACTACGGACTAAGCCCTAAGCACTACTTTGGCTTGACCGCGCCGGCCGGGGCGGCGCGGCCCTCGGCGACCGGGGAGACGTCCACGGTGCCCGACGACCCGGGCGCCTTCTTCGAGTTGTGGTACATCTGCGTGAGCAGGTCGTCGGCGACGTTGCCGGTGTCGTGGGCCAGCTTGATGAGGCGGTTGCGGAAGAAGGCGTGACAGAAGATGGCCGGCACCGACAGGCCGATGCCGAGCAGGGTGATGACGAGGGCGTGCGAGATGTCGCCGGCGAGGCCCTGGGCATCGACCTTGTCGCTGCTGCCCAACCGCATGAAGCTCAAAATCATGCCCCACACCGTGCCGACCAGCCCGAGCATCGGGCCGAGCGTACCGATGGTCGCCAAGTAGGTGACGAGTTGTTCCTTGCCGGCCTTGATGCTGTCCACCATGTTGTAGGCGGCCTCGCGGGCGTCCTCGATGCCGTACTGGAGGCGGCTCATGCCGGTGGTGAGCACCCGACCGACGAAGGAACCATCTTCCTTGGCGATCTCGTAGGCCTCCTTGAAGCGCCGCTTGTTGACCGTCTCGGTGAACTCCTCCACGAAGACGGGGGGAATGGCGGCGTTGAGTCGCAGCTCCATGGAGAGGAGCACGATCAGCGCCACCAGGGCGATTGATACGCCCAGCAGCACGATGCCGAAGAACCAGCCGACCGAGCTCAAGATGTGGGCAAAGAGCCCGGGCTGTTTCTTCTCGACCTTCGCGGCAGGCGCCTCTTCGGCCGCCGGCTCTTGCGCCTGGGCCGTCGGGGCCAGGTCGGTCACGGAGTGGACCACGAAGAACAGGGCCAGACAGCCGAGCAACAGCAAGATCAGTCGAGAGCGAGAGAGCACGGAGGAGTGCGACATGTTGGAAGTTCCTGCCTGGAGGTAAGTTTCAATCCACCCACCTCGGTGCCTCGTCGTAAGGAGAGGTGCTCCGAGTCATGGTCCAAGGTGCGGCGTGCCCGGCCGCACACGAACGAAGTCAAGGCCAGAGGGAAAGCCAGGCCGTTCGCCTGGGAGGCTGGAATGGCGCCTTCCACCCGCATGGGACGTGAACGACCGCGATTTGGTTCCCTTCGCGCCGCCCCGGTCGATCGAGAGGGGTGACGCCCTCGGCCCCTTTCCTTTGTCTAATGTGAACGGTTGCAGGGGCTAGTGTCAAGGTTTTTCTGCGCGGGATCGCCCCGGTATTCAAAACCGCTAAGCCGCAAGCGGCGGGCCCTGCGGGTTTCGCCGCTTGCGGCTTAGCGGCCCCTTCCCCCCGCCGCCGCGACCTTCTTCTGAAAGTACGCCAGCGTCCGCTGGAGCCCTTCGTGCCGGTCGATTTGCGGCTCCCAGCCGAGCAGCTGCCGGGCCCGGGTGATGTCCGGCTGGCGCACGCGCGGGTCGTCCTGCGGCAGCGGGCGGTACTCGATGGGGCTCTTGCTCCCCGAGAGCTGCAAGATCTCCTGCGCGAACTCCAGGATCGTCACCTCGCTGGGGTTGCCGACGTTGACCGGGTCGTGAAAGTCGGCGTTCAGCAGCCGTTCGATGCCCTCGACGAGGTCGTCCACGTAGCAGAAACTGCGCGTCTGCGAGCCGTCGCCGTAGACCGTCAGCGGTTCGCCGCGCAGGGCCTGACCCATGAAGTTGGGCAGCACCCGCCCGTCGTCGAGTCGCATTCTCGGGCC
Organism: Gemmatales bacterium; assembly: GCA_038239195.1. Lineage (GTDB taxonomy): Bacteria > Planctomycetota > Planctomycetia > Gemmatales > Gemmataceae > JBBSEZ01. The sequence continues at coordinate 23,915 of JBBSEZ010000020.1, read as the reverse complement.
AAAGGTATTGAAGATACGAAGTATCCGCGTATCGACCCCGTGCGCGCGGTGGTAGGCCATCACCATCGCCTCGGAAAAGCGCTTGGCCTCGTCGTAGACGCCGCGTACCCCAATGGGGTTGACGTGTCCCCAGTAGTCCTCGCGCTGCGGGTGTACCTGCGGGTCGCCGTAAACCTCGGAGGTCGAGGCAACCAGGTAGCGCGCGCCCTTGAGCTTGGCCAGTCCGAGCGTGTTGTGCGTACCGAGCGAGCCGACCTTGAGCGTCTGAATCGGATATTGCAGATAGTCCACGGGGCTGGCTGGGGACGCAAAGTGCAGGACGTTCGTCAAGGGCCCGTCGATCTCCAGCGGGTGCGAAACGTCGTGGCGCACGAACGTGAAGTGGTCGTGGGAGCGCAGGTGTTCGACGTTGGCGAGGCTGCCGGTGATGAGATTATCGACGCAGATCACCTCGTGTCCGCGGGAGAGGAAGCGCTCGCACAGGTGCGAGCCAATGAACCCCGCGCCGCCGGTGATGAGCGTTCGCACGTTTTGTTCCTCCTTGAGCGAGCCCTTGTTCTCCCTCCTCGTTTTATGAGACGGTAGCACGAGAGGCGAACCGGCCCGCTGGATCGGTCGCCGCGCAGTACCGCACGGCCGTCAGGGCGTACAGCCAGGCCACCCGCACCAGGTCCTCGACGTCCACCCACTCGTGGACGGTGTGCTGCCCGCCGGCGCGCGGGCCGTGCGTGATGGCGGGGGCCCCCTTCAGCCCATAGAAGCTGTTCCCGTCGTCCACGAACGGCTTCGGCCCTACCGGCAGGGGCGCCCCGCTGATCTCGGCATAGGCAGTCTGGAACGTCGTCACCAGCGGATCGTCGTCGGCCAACCGGAAGGCGTCGCGGATGAAGCGGAACTCGGCCGACGTCGCGGTGTGCGTGCGGCGGGCGAGCTCGTCGAGCAGGCCGCGAAACTCGGCCTCCACCTCCCGGCGCGAGGCGCCCGGCAGCCACCGCCGCGTCCCTTCGAGCCAGCACTCCTGCGGATACTGGTTGTAGATCTCCCCGCCGTGGAACTGGCCAACGAAAACGCTCTCGCTCCCCGCCTGGGGGTCGCGTCTCGCCTCCAGCTCTTTCTGAAACAGCCCCAGGCGGGCGATCAGCTCGGCCCCGGCCGCCAGCACGCTCGGCTCGTCGAGCGGGCGCATCACCTCGTGGACCGGCGCGCCCGGCCGGCGGACGACCACCTTCCACGTCGCCGCGCCGCGGCCGACGAGGGGGAGATGATCGCGCAGCGGCTCGGGCAGCAGCACGCCGTCGCCCACCACGCCGTCGGCGATGAGCCGGTCGAGTTGCTGGCCCAGGCCCCACGGCGCCTCGTGCAGGTCGTGGGCGGTCAGCAGGACGGACCCGCCCGTCAGGGCGCCGACGTCGCGCAGCACGCGCACGGCCTCGACCGCCGCGGCGATGCCCGCCTTCATGTCGGACGCGCCGCTGCCGGTGAGTCGGCCCCCTTCGAGGGCGGGTGGGACGAACGGCAAGTGGACCGTGTCGAGATGGCCGTTGAACTGGAGGACCTTGCCGGGCTTGCCGCTGTCGAGTCGGACGATGACCGCCGGGGCGGTGGGGTGCCCCGCGTCGGCGCGCTCGACGGTGAAGCCGTCGGCGCTGAGGAGGCGCGCCAGCCGATCGGCGACGGCGCCGCCCTCGCCGGTGCGGCTCGGCACCGAAACCAGTTGTACGGCGGTGTCCAGCAGGCGCTCGCGCTGCACCGCCTGGCGCAGGCGCTCGCGGAGGGAGTGGGTGGTTTCCATGAGGAGCATTCTAATCGGCGCGGCGGAGGAAGGGCAAACGAGAACCGGCCGTGTCCTGGGCAATCCGCGCGCCCTCGCTTATCATCGGAGTGGAGGGCCCGCCTCCCTCCCGCGAGCTCGAAGCCAACCATGACAAACGTCGTCCACCGCCTGCCCCTGTTCCCCACCTCGGTCATCGGCAGCCTGCCGCGCCCGGCCTGGCTGCTCGAGCTTCTCCAGGACCACCTCGCGGGGCGCCTGTCGCAGCCGGAGTGGGACCGGGCCTGCGACCGGGCAATCCCCTTCGCCGTCGCGCTCCAGGAGGTAGCAGGCATCGACGTGCTCAGCGACGGCGAATGGCGGCGCGAGGGCTACTTCCAGGTCTTCTACGAGCGCGTCGAGGGGTTTCGGCCCGACCTCATCGAGGGCCGCACGCGCCGCTGGCCCGCCGCGGTGGCGCCGCTGCGGCGCCGGGGGGCGATCGCCGCCGACGGGGCCGCCTTCCTGCGCAAGCAGACGGGCCGGGCGATCAAGGTCAGCCTGCCCAGCGCCTACGTGGTCCTGCGCCGCTTCTACTCTCCCGAACACTCCGCCGCCGCCTACCCCAGCCGCGAACACTTCCTGCGCGCCGTCGAGGAGGTGCTTCTCGAAGAGGCCCGGGACGTGCTGGCGGCGGGGGCCGACTGCGTGCAGTTCGACGACCCGATGCTGGGCTACTTCGTCGATCCGAAATACCGCGAACAGCGGAGCAGCCACTGGGGCACCGGCCAGTTCCACGACGCCGACGCCGAACTGCGCCTGGGCATCGACAGCATCAACCGCCTGGCAGGCCCTCTGCGCGAACAAGGCGCCTATGTCGTCCTGCACGTCTGTCGCGGCAACATCGAGCGGCGAAGCGATGCGCGGGGGGACTTCGGCCCGATCTGGCCGGAACTGTGCCGGGCGAAGGTGGACGAACTGGCGCTCGAATTCGCCATGCCCCAGGCAGGGCCCGTGGACGTGCTGGCCGGCCTGCCCGAAGGGATGAGGCTCGGGCTGGGTTGCGTGGACGTGCGCTGTGTCGAGCGCGAGGCGCCGGAGACGATCGTCGAGCGCGTGCGAGCGGCGCTGCGGCACGTCCCGGCGGGGCGGCTGAGCCTCAATCCCGACTGCGGGTTCGCCCCCAGCGGGAACAACCCCATCCCCCTCGATGAGGCGTACGCCAAGCTCAAGGCCCTGGGCGAGGCGGCGCGGCAACTGCGGTCGGAATTCGCGGCGAGCCCGGCGTGAAGGGCATTCCTCACAGGGGCCCGAGGACGAAGCGCGCCCCCGGCGCGGGATCGGCCCGGCCGACGCGGCGGAACACCACCGGAATGGGGATGGCGTTCTTGTGCCAGAAGCCGTCATCGACGGCGAACGAGGTGTTGCGAAAGGCCAGCTTGCGGAAGTCCAGCAGGTAGCCCAGCGGCGGCAAGGGCCGGTCCTGATCCCAGCCAGCCACCTCCGCGGCCCGCTTGGCCGGATCGAGGACCACGTAAGGGATGTCGTACTCGACCTCGATCGGCCGGCGCCGGCCCACCAGCCCCGAGATGCACACCCACAGGTCCGCCTCTCTGATTTCAACGTCCACCCGAAATTGCTGCCGGTTGCCGGCGAACGCGATTACCTCGTTGGCAAGGAACAGGTAACGCCAGGCCCCGTCGTCGAGCAACCCCCGGATGCCCTCCAGGCCAGGGCGCCGCTCCCCAGGCGCAGGGGCGCCCTCCTCGCCGGGGCCCACGAACCGGGGCCATTCGATCCGGTCCAGATGGCCCAGCCCCTCGAAAAATGCCTCCGGCGTGAAGAGCGACGCGCCTTCCCACAGGTCGCCGCTGCTGTCGGCCAGGCGGGAGCGCCAGCACAGCACGTCCACGGGCTCCCCGGCGCTCCCGGGCTGGCGGTCCAGGCTCACCTGCCAGGCCTGCTTGCTCCCGTCCACGCGCAGCCAGCCACCGGCGTCGGTCAGGAGGTCGAAGGCCTCCTCGGGCTTCCATTCCAGAGGAACGAACGTCTGCGGCGTCGGCTCGGCAACAGGCGCCAGGGGGGTTGGCTGCTTCCCCGGCAGGAACGTCACGCCGGGTTGCGCCTCCGCCCGGCCGCGAACGCGCCGGAAGACGAGCGGGCGCGGCACCGGGAGCGTAAACCAACCTTCCTCGTTCTTCGCGGCGCCGTCCAGGAGCAGCAGTTTGCCCGCGTCGATCTCGTAGGCCAGCGTCGGCAGTTGGTCGTAGTCGCCATCCTCGCCTTCCTTGAGGAGCCTCTCCATCTCGGCCTCCTCTTCTTCCTTCGTCCGAGGGGGGCGCGAGGGCGGGAGCGGCAACGGGCTGCCGTCGGGCCCTTCCAGGGGCATCGCGTTCCAGCAGCCGAACACCTGCTGAACGCTCACCACCAGCCGATCCGCGCTCAGCGCGGCGAGCTCGAACTCGGCGCCCAGGTACTTGAACTGGATCGGGATGGCCGTCCCGTCGATCCAGAAGCAGCGGTAGAAGCGGTCGTCGTAGGTCGTCGCGAGCTCCTGGGCCAGGCGCCGCCGTTTCAGGGCCTCCCGCCATTCGGCCGGGCCTTTCCGCAGCCAGCGCGCGGGCTGTTTGCGCGAGAAGTCGATGAGCGGGTAGAGCAGCTCGCTCGCGTGAAAGTGGGACGTCGCCTGCCACAGCCGGCCCTCCCCGTCGGCGAGGCGGACGTCGCACTCCAGCACGCAGTACCAGTTCTCCTCGTCGCGGTCGCAGACCGACAGCCTGGCGGACAGGTGAACGTGCCCCGGCGCGAGACGGAGCACGCCGCCCGGCTCGGCGGGGAAGTCGATGATCCAGGCGTTGTCCAGGGTGAAGGGCGTGAAGCGCCCTCGTTTCTCGAGCGCGCTCATGGGGCCCTCCTCGAATCAGGGCCCGGCGCGCCGGAGGGGACCACTCGGAACGGCAGGGCCCGGCCGGCGAGCCCGGCCAGCAGGTTCTCGACCGAGACCTCCGCCATGCGCTGGCGCGTCTGCTCGGTCGCGCTGCCCAGGTGTGGCGTGATGAGGACGTTGTCGAGCCGCAAGAGCGGGTGGTCGCGCGGCAACGGCTCGGGGTCGGTCACGTCGAGCGCGGCGGCGCGAATCGTGCGCGCGGCCAGCGCTTCCGCGAGCGCGTCGGTATCGACGACCGCCCCACGGGCGACGTTGATGAGGATGGCGGTCGGCTTCATGCGTGCCAGTTCCGCCCGCCCGATCAGGTGGCGCGTCTGGGGCGTGAGCGGCACCGTGAGCACGACGTAATCCGCCGAGGCCAGCAGTTCGTTCTGGGAGGCGTAGCGCGCCCCCAGCGCTTCTTCCTCCGGCCGGCGCTGCCGGTTGTGATACAGCACGGCCATGTCGAAGGCGCGGGCGCGCCGGGCCACCTGCGCGCCGATGCGGCCCAGGCCGAGGATGCCGAGCGTGCTCCCGTGGGCCTCGCGCCCGAGCATGTAAGACGGGTCGTAGCGCAGGAAGTCGGGGCCGCGCGCGTAGCGGTCCCCCTCGACCACCCGGCGCCCCGCCGCCAGGAGGAGGGCGAAGGCCAGGTCGGCGGTGGCCCCGTCGAGGATGCCGGGCGTATTGCCGACGGGGACGCCCCGGGACGCCGCGGCCGCCACGTCGATGTGATCGACGCCCACGCCGAAGTTGCTGATGACGCGAACGGCCGGCAGCGCGTCGAGCAGGGCCGCATCGACCGTCGGGTGGCCGTAGGTGAAGATCGCCTCGACGGCCCCCGCACCGGCATCCCCCACGGACGGCCAGGGGACAAGCTCGACGCGGCCGGCCAGCATCTCGGCGAGGGCCGGCGCCAGCGGGAGGTCGGCGAGGACGCGAGGAAGGGGCGAGGGCTCGGGAGGCATGGCAAGGGCCCGGCGCGGGGTGAGGGTTGGGGAAAGGGCCGCCCCGCTATGATAGTCGCCGCGGGCGGTAGAGGAACGTGCCCCCCGCTTCTCCCGGCCGTCCGTCTCGGCTAGGATGATGCCGGTTCGCGCCCGCACCAACCGAGAGGGGGCCATCGTGGAGCGACCGATCGTCCTGTGCGGCCTGGGCCGGATGGGGGCGCGCGTCCTCGAATACCTGCGCGCCGGCGGGCTGCCCGTCGTCGTCATCGATACGCTGGCGCGCCCCGACGACCCGCGCCTGGGGGGGACGAAGCTGGTGGTGGGCGATTGCCGGCGCCGCGAGGTGCTGGAGGCGGCCGGCGTGGCGGAAGCGCGCGGCGTGCTCATCCTGACCAACGACGACTTCCTCAACGTCTCGACGGCACTGATGGTGCGTGCCCTGTGCCCCGAGGTGCGCGTGGTGCTGCGCATGTTCAACCAGAACCTGCTCGGCCGGCTCGGCAAGGCGGTCCAGAACGTCTTCGCGCTGAGCACCTCGATGCTGACGGCGCCCCTGCTCGCCATGATGGCCGTCACGGGCCAGGGGCTTGGCGCGTTCCGCCTCGAAGGCAGCGAGGAGATGAGACAGATCGTCGAGATGACGGTGGGCCCGAGCTCCGAGGCGATCGGCAAGCCGGTCGGCCGACTCGTCGGCGCGCAAGGGGCCCTCGTCGTCGCCCATCTGCCCGCCGCCGGCCCCGAGCTGTTCCTGCTCGAGGTGGACGTCGAAGCCCCCCTGGCGGCAGGGGACCGCCTGGTCCTGTGCGGAGAGCCGCGCACGCTGGGCCCGCTCCTGCGCGAAGGCCGAGAGGGCGAAATCGACCTCCGCTGGGCCGGTTGGTCGCGCCGCATGGCTCGCGTCGTGGGGCGCGCACTCGCCGACGTCGATCGGGCCACGCTCGCCTGCACTGCCGTGTTGATCTTCGTCCTCGTCGCCAGCACGCTCGTGCTGCGCTTCGGCCTGGAAGAGAAGTTCCACACCGCCAGCGCGTTCTTGCGCAGCGTCACCATCCTCGCCTCCGGCGCGGGCCTCGGCGATCCCGACTACGTGACCTCGCCGAGCATCCAGGTGTTCGTCAGCGTGTTGCGCATCCTCGGCGCGGTGCTCGTGGCCGCGTTCACCGCCATCGTGACCAACTACCTGCTGCGGGCCCGCCTCGGCGGCGCCTTCGAGATGCGCCGCGTCCCCGACGGGGGGCACGTCATCGTGTGCGGGCTGAGCACCATCGGCTTCCGCCTGGTCGAGGAACTGCTCCGCAGCCACGAGTTGGTCGTGGTGGTCGAGCGCGACCCGGCCAACCGCTTCGTCACGACGGCGCGGCGGTTGGGCGCGCCCGTCGTCATCGGCGATGCCGGGGTTCAGGAGGTGCTGCGGCAGGCGCGCGCCGACAGCGCCCGCGCCGTGGTGGCCGCGACCAACAACGACATGACCAACCTCGAGGTGGTGCTGCTGGCCCGCGAGTTGCAACCGCAGGTGCGCGTGGTCCCGCTGTTGACCGACCCCCAATTTGCCCAGATGCTGCACGACGCCGCCAACGTGCGCCTGGCGGTGTCGGTGCCGGCGCTGGCCGCCCCCGCCTTCGTCGCCGGCCTCTTCGGCGACCGCGTCGCCAGCGTGTTCGTGCTCCGCGAGCGCGTCTTCGCCGTCATCGACCTCGTCCTCAACAAGGACGACCCGTTCGCCGGCCATGCCGTCCGCGCCGTCGCCGTCGATTACCGCCTCCAGCCCCTCGCCTTGTTACGCGCCGAGGCGCCGCCCCCTGCCTACCTGCTCGCGGCGCGCCTCGGCGAAGGCGACCGGCTGGTGGGCATCATCGCCCTGAGCGACCTCGATCGTCTGCTGCGCCGCCAGCCCTCCTCGGCCGAGCACGGCGTGGAGGTGAGCGCGTTTCCGCTGCCGGCGCGCGACTGGCTGGTCGGGCTGATGCGCACGCTCACCGGGATGGGCCCGGAAGAGGCGGAGAAGGCGCTCCAGCAGTTGCCGCTGCGCCTGGCCGAGGGGCTGACGCGCGGCCAGGCCGAGGACTTGCTCGCGCAATTGATGCGCGAGCGCGTCGAGGCGCGCGTCTACGGGGGCGAGCCCGCCACCAGTTGCTGACAGTGGGCCACGATGGCGCCCAGCGGGGCCCACGGGCCGCGCGCCTGGACCGCCGCGGCGACCTCTCCGGCGCGCCGGGCGAAGTGCGGCTGGGCGAGCAGTTGCCGCAGCCCCTCGCCGACGTCGGTGGCGGGGAACTGGCCGATCAGGTAGTGGGCCACGCCCAGCGCGTGCAACCGCCGGGCGCTCAAAAACTGTTCGAGGTGGGCCGGGAACAGCAGCTGCGGGCGGCCGGCCGCGAGCGCCGCCTGGGCCACGCTCGCGCTGGCCTGGCTCACGATGACCGCCGACTGCGCCAGCGCCTCCCCCAGCGGGAAGGGCCGGTCGGACGCATCGAGCTCCGCGGTCCGCAGCCGGTCGCACAGGGCGGGGGTGGCGCCGCGCACGTAGGCCCGGCCGGGGCAGCCGGTGCGGGCGAGGCAGGTCAAGATGGCCTCGCAGTTGGGGAGGTCCGCTGCCAGGTAGGCGAAGAAGCCGGGACGGTCGGCGGGCGGCAGGGGAGGCCCTAACGGCTCCAGTGGCCCCCAGACCGGCTCGCGGCGGACGTCTTCGTAAGGGTCCAGTTCCGGGAGCGCGGTCACAAAGCGGCCCTCGGCCTGGAACAATCCCGGCAAGGTGGGCGCGGGGGGGCGCCCCAGGCGGCGCTGGGCCTCCCGCACGGCCGCGAGCAGTTGCTCCTCCGGCACGGCCGCCGACCGCTCCGGCACCAGGGGCGGAAACGCCGGCAGGTCGGGCGGAGGCAAGGCGAAGCCCGTGCCGATCAAAACGGTCGGCACGACCCCCGAGGCGGCCAGGCACAGGGTCGGGGCGTGGTCGGCTACCACCAGGGCCGGCCGCACCAGGTCGAGCAGCGCCAGCCAGCCCCGTGCGAGCGAGAACAGTTCGTCGGCGTGCGCGAAACCGCTGAGCGCCAGCACGTCGGCGTAACTGCGGGCCCCGAAAGTCGGCGGCGCCCCCTTCGCCGTCGGAGAATACAAGGGCGCCTGCACGACCGGGAAGGGCGAGGCGCGGAGCAGAGCCCCCGGCTCGATCAAGTCTCGGACGGCCAGGACGGGCCGCAGGCCGGCCCCCGCCAGGGCATGCGCCAGGCGCAGCAGTTTCTGAACGTGGCCGAGGCCCCCGCCCAGTTCCCAGCCGAGCAGCACCGTCGGGCTGACACCGGGCATCGCCGTCCCCCCCAAGCCGTCTCGCAATGGCCGTGGGCGCCACGGCAACGCCGAGGTCGGCCCCTGCAGGGACTGGGCTCGAGGGGCACCAAGGACAACCGGGTGCCCTCGTTCTCGTTCGCCGCCTCGATACCGAGATGGATCTGGGCCCGGCGCCAACCCTTCCTCTGCGAAGTTCGCGCCAAACCTCAAAACCAACCGAACTTCAGTTGCTTCCTGAATTCCCGAGTACGTCGGCCACATTCGTCAGAAAGCGCTCGTATAGTTGTTGCAACTTGCCAGGGCCTCCCACCGTAAGAACGGCCTTCCTCCCGACAAATGTCTGTCGCGACGAGAAATGGTAGCCTGCCGGCACCCCGGCTCGGTGCGAGCCTGCGCGCAATTTCCCCGTCCCACGCAGCCAGGTTTGGAGCAAACGAATGTCGAGTTGGATGAAGTTCTCGAAGAAGGCCCCCTCCCGCGGCGGCAAGAAGGCCTCGCCGCGCCGGCCCACGCGCCTCACCCTCGAGGCGCTGGAAGACCGGGTGGTGCCCGCCACCTTCAACGTCCTCACCACGGTGGATGGGGGCTTCGGCTCCCTCCGCGCCGCCATCACCTCCGCCAACGCCACCCCCGGTTCCACGATCGTCCTGGGCAGCGGCCTCTACGGCATTACCATCCCCAACGCGGGCGGCGCCCACGAGAGTGCCAACGCCTCGGGCGACTTCAACATCACGGCCCCGGTCACCATTCAGGGCGCGGGCGCGGCGACCACCATCATCGATGGCAACGGCCTCGACCGCGTCTTCGACGTCACCGGCACCGGCGCCGTGAGCTTCTCCAACCTCACCATCACGGGCGGGGCGCTCGGCAGTGCGGCCGGCGACGGGGCCGCCGTCCGCTCGAACACGGCCGGCGCCAGCCTGACGTTCACGAACGTCCTCATCAGCGGCAACAGCACCACCGGCCTGGGCGGCGGCATCTACAGCGCGGGGGGCGACGTCACCCTCCACAACACGACGGTGAGCGGCAACCATGCCGGCGGTAACGGCGGCGGCATCGACGACAACGGCTCCGGCGGGGGCGCCCTCCTGCTCGACGCCAGCCACGTCGATCGCAACGTGTCGGACGGCGGCGGCGGCGGCATCTACGACGCCTCCGCGGCGGCCTTCTCGGTCACCAACAACAGTTCGATCAACGGCAACTCCGCCGAAAGCGAGGGCGGCGGCGCTTACGTCAGCACCACCGGCGTCGTGACGGTCTCCGACAGCACCATCGACGGCAACACCAACGACAGTTCCGGCGGCGGGCTTTACCTGAACAACACGGCAACCGCCCTGAACTTGACCAACAGCCACGTCGATGGCAATCGCGCCAACAGCAGCGGCGGCGGCATCTACGCCGCCGGCACCGACGTGAGCCTGACCAACAGCACGGTCAGCAACAACACGGCCGACAGCAGCGGCGGCGGCATCTACTACACCGGCAACGTCAACCTGGTCAATAGCCACGTCGATGGCAACTTCAGCGCCGACGAGGGCGGCGGCATCAACCTTGAGGCCAGCAGCAAGACCGTGACGCTCACCGGCAGCACCATCAACGGGAACACCGCCACCTCCGACGGCGGCGGCGTGTTCGCGAACGGCGGGACGGTGGTCCTCCTCGCCGGGAGCCACATCGACGGCAACTACTCCAACAGCAGCGGCGGCGGCATCGACGATGCCCTCTCGGTCTCTCTGACCGACAGCACCATCAGCAACAACACCGCCCGTGGCTCGGCGGGCGGCATCCACGTCGAGCTCTCCAACGGCACCCTCACGCTCATCCGCAGCCACGTCGATGGCAACACCTCCATCGGTTCGTCCGGCGGCGGCGTCAGCGCGGGGTACGGCGGCACCGTCCAGGTCCTCAGCGGCAGCACCGTCAACAACAACAGGGCCGAGAGCAGCGGCGGCGGCATCGAGGCGAACGGGGCCACCGTCACGATCACCGACAGCAGCATCCGCAACAACGTCACCAGGTACGGCTCGGGGGGCGGCGTCGATGGCTCCGCCTCGATCGCGGTCACCGACAGCTTCATCACCGACAACACGGCGAACAGCGGGAGTGGCGGCGGCTTCTCCAACGACGGGGGCGGCTACGGCGGCACCGTGACGGTCACGCGCAGCACCATCAGCGGCAACAGCGCCATGAACGGGGGCGGCGGCTTCGACGCCGGCTCCGCAACCACCATTACGGTCAGCCAGAGCACCATCAGCGGCAACCATGCCACGCAGGGGGACGGCGGGGGCTTCGTCGCCTTCGGCTCGTTTGGCGGGACCACGGTCACGGTCACCCAGAGCCTGTTCGCCGACAACCGCTCCGGGGGCAACGGCGGAGGCATCGCGCTGGAGAGCACGGACTCCTCCCCCACCACCAACCTCAACCTCACCGCGACGATCACCAACACCACCCTCGGGGGCAACACCGCCCGGCTCGAGGGCGGGGGCCTCTACGCCGCGCACGCCGGCCAGACCAACACCACCGGCACCACGCCCCCGGTCACCACGAACAGCAGCGGCACCACCGCGGTCACGCTCGTCGATGACACCATCGCCTTCAACACGGCGGGCACGGGCGGCGGCCTCTTCGTCGGCGAGACCGTCGCCGGGACCGCGACCGTGAGCCTACAGAACACCATCGTCTCCAACAGCCACGCCGGGCTGAACTTCGCCGGGGTCGGCGGCGGCGCCAGCTTCGCCGACGCGGAGAACAACATCAGCGACGACCTGTCGGGCACCTCGTTCCTGACCGATAGCACCGACCACAACAACACCTCTCCGCTCCTCGGGCCGCTGCAGAACAACGGCGGCCCCACCTTCACCTACGGCGTGCGCCCGGGGAGCCCGGCGATCGACGGGGGCGAGAACGTCGGCGCGCCCTCCGCCGACCAGCGCGGCTTCTCGCGTCCCGGCACCGGCGAGATCCATGGGACCGTGGGCGCCTTCGAGGCCCAGTTCCCCGGCGGGATGAGCGCCAACGCCGTGTTCGTCGAAAACCTCTACGAAACCCTGCTCGGCCGCACCGCGCTCGGCGACACCGGGGCAACCGGGTGGGTCAACCAGCTGGACAACGGCGCCACTCCCACCTCCATCGTGCTGGGCATCGAGAGCAGTGGCGAGTATCGCGGGGACGTGGTGCAGTCCCTCTACCAGCAGTACCTGCGGCGGTCGGCCAGTCCGGCGGAGCTGGCCCCCTGGGTGGACTTCGTCGCCGCGGGCGACACCTTCGAGCAGGTGGCGGCCGGCATCGTCAGTTCGCCGGAGTACTTCAAGCTCCAGGGGGGCACCAACGACGCCTTTCTGACGGCGGCCTACCAGGACGTCCTCGGCCGCCGCTCCGACGCCGACGGGCGGGCCGGGTTCGCCCAGGAGCTCAGCAGCGGGGCCTCCCTCTCGGCGGTGGCGACGCAGATCTTCTCCTCGCCGGAGTACGTGAGCAACCTGGTGCTGTCCTACTACCAGGCGGGCCTCGGCCGCCTGGCGGAGGCCTCAGGGGTCAGTGGCTTCGTGAACGAGCTCCAGTCGGGGGCGACCGACCAGATGATCCTGGCCCAGGTCCTCGGCTCGACGGAGGCGTTCGCCAACCGGTCCTGAGAGCAGCGCGGGCAGGAAGCGTTCGGCCTTTGGTCGGCCGGGCGGGCGGAGGGCACAAGCCTTTCGCCCGCCCGGCCTCGCTTGGGAGGAACCAATCCGATGATGATAACGGAAGCCCTGGCCATCGCCCGACACCATCACAAGGCCGGCGACCTCGGCCGCGCGGAACGAGCCTACCGGGAAATCCTCCGGGAGTCCCCGGACCACGTCGAGGCACTCTATCTGCTCGGGGAGGCGTACCACCAGTTGCGCCGGCCGGGAGACGCCGCGGGGTGCTTCTTGCGCGTCGTGCTCCTGAATCCCGACCACTGGGAGGCCTGCAATTACCTGGGAGTTGTCCTGCTGGCGCAGGGGAAGGGGGAGGAGGCGGTCGCCTGCTATCGGCGGGCACTCCGAATCCGCCCCAACCAGGCCGAGGCCCTCGCCAACCTGGGCGAGGCGTTGATGCAGCAAGGGAAGGGAGAGGAGGCGCTGGCTAGCCTCCGGCGCGGCCTCGCCCTTCAGCCGAACCGCGCCGAGTTACACTACGCACTGGGCAAGGCCTACCGCAACGGCGGGCAGGCCGCCGAGGCGGCCGCCTGTCTGCGCGAGGCCATCCGCCTGAGGCCCGATTTTCCCCAGGCCCACGGCACGCTCGGGCTCCTGCTGACCGACGCGGGGGCCGACGAGGAGGCCCTGGCCTGTTTCCAGGAGTCCGTTCGCCTCCAGCCGCGCGACGCGGCGGCGCAGAGCAACCTGGCGACCGCCCTCGTCGAACAGGGCAAGCAGGAAGAGGCGATCGCCCATTACCGCGAGGCCCTGAGGCTCGACCCGGACTGCATCTCGGCGCTCGGCAACGTCGCCATCCACAACCTCTTCCCGTTGAACGAGGAGCAGGTCGGGCGGATCAACACCTTGCTGGCCCAACCCCGTCTGGCCCCCGCCAGCGCCAGCGTGCTCCATTTCGCCCTGGCCAACCTGCGCCACCGGGCAAGCGCCGACGATTCCGCGTTCGAGAACTTTCGCCAGGGCAACGCCCTGCGCCGCAGGGCGTGTCAGCAAGCGGGCACGGGGTTCGACGCCGAGGCCCACCGCCGGATGATCGACCGCCTGGTGCAAACCTTCACCCCCGAGTTCTTTCAGCGGGCCCGGGGGCTCGGCCTGGACACCGAAGTGCCGCTGTTCATCGTCGGCATGCCGCGCTCCGGCACGACACTGGTCGAGCAGGTCCTGTCGCAGCACCCCCAGGTCTTCGGGGCCGGCGAGCTCCCAGACGTCGCCCGGCTGGCCGAGACGTTGCCCTCCCACCTCGGGGCCCCGGAGGCCTATCCCGGCTGCCTGGCCCGCCTGGATGGGCAATCGGCCCAGGGCCTGGCGGAACGACACCTCCAACGGCTGGCCCGGCTGGGCGGCGCCGCGCTCCGGGTCAGCGACAAGATGCCGACGAACTTTCTCCACCTGGGCCTGATCGCCACCCTCTTCCCCGGCGCCCGCGTCCTCCACTGCCGCCGCGACGCCCTCGACACCTGCCTGTCGGGTTACTTGCAGTATTTCCGCGGGATGAACTTCACCTACGACCTCGCGGACCTGGGCGAGTACTACCGGCAGTACGAACGCCTGATGGCGCACTGGCGTGCCGTCCTTCCGCTGCCCCTGCTGGACGTCTCCTACGAGGAGATGGTCGCGAGCCAGGAAGAGGTCAGCCGCCGGATCGTGGCCTTTTGCGGGCTGGGCTGGGACGAGCGCTGCCTGGCCTTTCACGAGAGCCCCAGGCCCGTCCACACCATGAGCATGCTTCAAGTCCGGCGGCCGATCTACGCGAGCTCGGTGGGACGTTGGAAGCGCTACGAGAAGCACCTCCGGCCGTTGAGGGAAGCGCTGGCAGGCCCGGGCCCGGCGTGATCGCGCCGAGTTCGGTCAACGCGTTGCCTGCCCCCTCGCGATGGTGCTGCGAGCCCTCGCAGTTCATGCGCGAGCGCTTCGAGGCGCGGCTGCCCGTGCCAGGCCAACCGTGGGCCCCCGGGCGCCTCACGCCCCGTTGCGCTCCAGCAACAGCACCGACGTGTCGTCGTGCCGGCCCTGCCCGCCGGTGAACTGGTTGGACGCGACGAACAGGTGGTCGAGCGCCTCCTCCAGCGTGAGCTTGCGGCAAGCTTGCAGCGCCTCGCTGATGCCGCGCACCCCGAACGCCGACTGCCCCTGCCCCGGGGCCAGCGCGTCCGTCAGGCCGTCGGAGTAGAGCAGCAGCCGGCTGCGCGGCGGGAGCTCGAACTGCATCGCCGCGTAGTCCATCCCATCGGTGATGCCCAGGGGCAGCCCGCCGTCGGAGTTGGCGCCGACCTGCGTCACCTCGTCGGTGTCCAGCCGGTGGAGCAGCGCCGGCGGGTGGCCCGCCGACGTCCACGACACGCTGTGCGTCGCCGTATCGACCGCCACGTAGAGCAGCGTGATGAACCCGCCCCCGCTCTGCACGATGGAATTGCTACACAGCAAGGAGTTGATCTCGGTGACGAAGCCCGCGGTGTCGCGGAAGCGCGAGCCGCCGAGCATGCGCACCAGCGTGTGCATCGTCATGATCGACATGCACGCCTTGAGCCCGTGCCCCGACGCATCGCCCACCAGGGCCACCAGCGTCTTCTCGTCGGGCAGGATCAGGTCGTAGTAATCGCCCCCGGCCATCACCACGGGTTGCCCGCCCAGGAGCGAAATCTGGGCCGGCTCGTAGCGCGCCGCCACGCGGTAGCCGGAGGGGGGCCGCAGCCCGCGCGGGATGATCGCCTCTTGCAACATCCGCACGCCGTTGATCTCGCGGCTGAGGTGCTCGGCGAGCTTGCGCGACTCCTCGGCCTGGGTCGCCTGGACCGCCGACTCCAGGGTGGACAGCACGAGAAAGATGAAGTCGCCCTGCGCGTCGCGGAACACGTAGAACCGCAGCCCGCGCACCAGGAAGCGCGGCAGGTTGATCATTTCGGAGGGCCGGCAGGCGACGACCAGGGGCACGCCCGGCAGCGCCTGCTGCAAGGCGGTGAACTGGCCGAAGCCCTGCTCGATGTTCTGCGGGTAGCTCAACGACAGGAAGACCACGTCCCAGTTGGGCTCGGCGGCACGGGCGGCCAGTTCCTCGACGGTCCCGGCGAGCACGACCTCGTTGTCGCCGCCTCCGCTGAGGTACAGGTTCAACAGGTCGGCCTCGGCCGGGTCATCCCATGCGACGAGAATTCTCATGATTGGTGGGGAGTGCCTTCCAGGACCGGCGAGCCGGCAGGGCGCCGCCGACGCCGGCGGCCCGCCACCGAGAGGGAAAACTCAGGGCCCGGTCCTTGCTGCCTTGGGGAGAGAACAGTCGAGTGGGCCGAGGAAGGGAAGGTGCGAGCCACCCTTCCCCGGCCCGAGATCGCGGGAGGGCGCTACTTCGGCGGGGCCACGCCGAGCTCGGTCAGGGCGTCGGCGGCCACCTTGCGCAGTTTCGGGGAGTCGGCGTCCTTGCAGGCGGCCTTGAGCGCCTTCATGGCGTTCTCGTGGCGCTTCGCCTTGGCGCCCATCTTGCCGAGGGCATGGGCCGCCATGTAGCGCGCATCGTCCCGGGCGTTGGCCTTGGTGCGCGTGCCGGCGCCCCCGGCCTCGGTGCCGGTGCCTTCCAGCGCGGCGTCGGTGCCCTTGTAGACCAGGAGCGTTTTGTCCTGGAGCATCTGGACCAACACGTCCACGGCCTTGTCGGGGCTGTCGGCGCCGTAGGTGAAGGCGAAGGCCCGGCCCGCATCGTAGCGGACCAGCGCGCCGTCCCTGCTCTTCTCGTCGAGCACCTTCTCGAGCACCTTGTCGATCTTGTTGCTCTCGAGCGCCGCTCGCTTGCAGTCGAACAGTGCCCAGATGCAGCGCTGGCGCATGCGCTGGTTGGCGTCGTCGCGGATCGCGTCGCGCAGCGCCGGCAGCGCCTCCTTGTTGGCGGGATAGCTCATCCGCGCCAGGGCCTCCGCGGCGTGGTCGCGCGCCTCCTCCAGCGCCTCGGCCTTGTCTCCGCCGTCGGGCCGGCCGGGCAGCTTCTTCAAGGCCGCGGCCAGCGCCGGCACCGCCGCCTCGATCTCCTTGCCGAGGCGCGGATAAACCGGAACTCCCTTGTCGTCTTCCTCCGCCATCCCCGCGGCGATGTTGGCCAGCGCCAGCGCGCTGTTGCGGCGCACGAACGGGTCGCGCGAGCGCTCCAGGGCACGCTTCAAATCGGGGATCGCCGCCGACGCCTTTGGGCCAACGTTGTTGATGGCCGCCGCGGCCAGCGCCTGCACGCCCGGGTCGCTCTCCAACCGGATCGCCTTCTGGAGCTCCGGCAGGGCCTTCATTGCCGGCTCGCCGCCCATGTTGCCCAGCACCAGCGCCGCCGCCCGCGCCGTGTCGGCGTCCTTGCTATCCAGGAGCGGATAGAGCACCTTGGCGGACGGCTGATGTTCTTTTCCCACCACCGGGGCCAGCGCGTCCAGCGCCGTCTTGCGCACCACGTCGTCTTTCTCGTCGCGCACCAGGCCGATCAGGGCGGGCGCGGCGCCCTTGCCGCCGGCGCGGCCGAGCTGGCCCAGGGCCCCCGCCGCGTCGCGGCGCACCGCCGAACTATCGTCGGCGAGCACCTTGCCCAGCGCGCCGCACAGGTCGTTGAGGGTCTTGGCTTCCTCCGCCGTGGCGGCCCGGCGCAGCGACCAGACCCGACCGAGGGCCCAGGCGGCGTTCTGCCGGACCGAGCGGTCGCTGTGCTCCAGGGCGGCCTTGAGCGCCGGGGTCGCCTCGGCGGCCAGCGGCCCGAACGACCCCAGCGCGTAGGCGGCGCTGCGGCGCACGCCGGCGTTCTTGTCCTCCTCCAGGGCCTTCTTCAAGGCGGCCCCGGCGTCCCGGTAAAGGCCGCTCGAGTCGCCCTTGAAGTCCTGGAGGATCTCGCCGATGGCGGTGGCGCTCGCGTCGCGCACGCCGGCGTCCTTGTCGATGCCGACGCGCTTGGCGAGGTCGCCGACGTAGAGGTAGCCGCCTGCCTCGGTGCCGAGCCGGCCCAGGGCGTAGGCGGCGCTGCGGCGCACCTTCGGGCTAGGGTCCTTGAGCTTGTTGCCCCA
Organism: Gemmatales bacterium; assembly: GCA_038239195.1. GTDB lineage: Bacteria > Planctomycetota > Planctomycetia > Gemmatales > Gemmataceae > JBBSEZ01. The sequence continues at coordinate 6,300 of JBBSEZ010000020.1, read as the reverse complement.
GACGGCCGCCGGCTTCTTGAGGAGCCCGGGCGCCTGGGCCACGGCCGCGGGCCGCCCCTCGATCGACCAACCGCTCGCCAGGGCCACCGCGACGGCGAGGACGGCAAGACAGGGACGGTGCATGGTTCGCTTGCTCTCGGGGCGAGGTCGTGGAAGAACGAGGGGCAACCGCCTTGCTGCCCCCTCTCCCGGTACTCGGGGAGAGGGGTTGGGAGTTAGGGGCCGTCTTCGAGCAAGGCAGCCCCCTCTCCCCCGCGTACAGGGGAGAGGGCAGCATCGTGGGCGGCCTCACTTCGGCTTGGCGAGGACGGGCTTCTTGAGCTCGTCGATCGTGTGTTTGATGTAGGGGAGGAGCTCCTTCTTGAGGTCGGCCCGGTCGAGCTGCTGTTTCAGGGCGGCGAGCACGCGGGCCCCCCCCGCGTTGAGCTGGAGCAACGTCCCGCAGGCCGCCACCACACAGTTGGGGTCCTTGTGGCCGAGGACGTCGATCATCGCATCGACCACCCGGTCGCTGTTGTCGCCGATGCCGCTCAGGGCGGCGCAGGCGGCCTGGATCATCACCGGGTCGGTCGAATTGGCGGTCAGGGCGATGAGTGCGGGCACCTGCGGCTTGGCGCGCTTGCCGAGCGCGCCGAGGGCCGAGGCGGCGTTGATGCGAGCCTGCTTGTCCTTGGCGTGGTGGAGGTAGCCGCCGAGCTTTTTCAGCGCCGAGTCCGTGGACTTCTTGTCGAGGGCTTCGCTGTCGCTGGCCACGAGGGTGGGCAGCGACCAGAGGCGGAGGCTCGTGTTGCTGCTGGCGGTGTACTGCTGCCACAAGTCGGCGCGGACGCGGGCGGCCACGTTGGCGTCGGCTGGCGGGCCGAGAATGCCGAGCCCCTGGATGGCCTCGAGCCGGACGTGGAAGGTGGTGTCGGTCTTCATCGAGACCAGCAAGGCGTTGATGGCCCGAACGTCGGGGCTGCCCTTGTGTACGCCGGCGCGGGCGAGCACCTTGACGGCCAACTGGCGGATCGCGTACGAGTTGGTGTCCCGCGTGGCCCGCGCCAGGGCGGGGATGGCCACGTGCGCATCCCCTGCGAACCGCCCCAGAGTGCGCAGGGCCTCGTAGCGGACGATGCCCTGTAGTTCCGCCCCCTCGGGAGGGGGGTTGATGCGCTTCACGAGCGCTTGCACCACCAACGGGACGTCTTTCTCGCGGACCTCGATCATGCGGAGGGCGATGATCGCCCTGACCTTGGGGCTGGTGTCGCTGTCGCTGGTGCGTCCGACGAGCAAGGGGACGCACCCGGAGGCGGCGGGGCCGAACATCGTGATGGTGATGACGGCCTCCTCGCGGCGGCTGGCGTCCTTGTGCGCGAGTTGGGCCTTCCACTGGGGGAGGGTCTTGCCGCCAATTTCGACTGGAGCAGATTCGAAGGGCTCCTTCGAGAAGGGCGTCTTGGAGGGGATCGTTTTCCCGGGAGGGCGCTTCTTCTCGGCGCCCTGTCCTTCGACCAGACCGGTCAGGGCGAGCACGAGCAAAGCACTGGCAAGCAGAGTGGTCGCACGCATGGTCTGGCCTCTTTGCAGCTCTCCTTCCCCCTTCCAAGGATACCAGCGCGAAGGCAAGCGCGGCAACGACGAATCGGCGTTGTTGGCCGAAACGGCGCCGGAACGGCTCGTTCGATCCGCGCTCGAAGCGCATCGGGTTGGCGCGATCTTTCCTCTCCGGGTAGCCACGCCCCGGTCCGGCGGTCGCGGCGGACGCTCAGTCGCGCGGCCGGGCCAGGAGCCGCAGCAGCACCTCGGGGCCCACGGGCTTGACGAGCGCCTCGTCGAAGCCGGCTTCGCGGGCCTGACGCCGGTCCTCTTCCTGCCCATACCCGGAGGCGCAGATGAGCGTCGCCGACGCCGTGGCCGGGTCGGCCCGCAGCGCTCGGGCCACTTCGTAGCCGCTCATGCCCGGCAGGCCCAGGTCGCAGACGACCGCCTCGGGGAGGAACCGGCGGGCCACCTCGACGCCCTCGGGACCGCTGTGGGCGACCACCACCTCGAAGCCCTGGAGCGCAAGCAGCAGCCGAAGCGACTCGGCGGCGTCGCGGCCGTCCTCGACAATCAAGACCTTTCGTCGTCCGGCGGGGAGCGGCGTGGCAGGGACGGGCGCGACGGGGGAGGGCTCGGGGCCGTGGTCCAGGGGCACCCACGCGGTGAAGGCCGCGCCGAGGCCTGGGCCGTCGCTGGCCGCTCGCACGCGCCCGCCGTGGAGCTCGACGAGCCCTTTGACCACCGACAGGCCCAGCCCCAGGCCGCCCTTGCTGCGCGCCAGGGTGGCGTCCACCTGGGAGAAGACCTCGAACAGCTTCGGCAGGGCCTCCGGCGCGATGCCCACGCCCGTGTCCTCGACGCGGAGGTCGGCCTGGCCGCCTTCCGCCGCGAGGCGCACCGTCACCCGGCCTCCCGGGTCGGTGAATTTCGACGCGTTGTGGAGCAGATTGCCGACGACCTGCGCCAGGCGAGCGCCGTCGCCGTGGACGAACAGCGGAGCGCCCGGGACCTCGACCGCCAGCGTCAGGCCGGAGGCCTCGACCTCGGCGCGGTGGTCGTCGGCCACCGCCCGCACCAGCGCGGCCAGGTCGAGGCGCTCGCGGCGGAGTTGCACCTTGCCGCGGGCGATCCGTGAGGCGTCGAGCAGTTCGTCCACCAGCCGCGTCATCTGCGTGGCCTGGCGGTCGATCATCGCGCGGGCCTGGGCCACCACGGCCTGATCGCCCGGCCGCATCGAGAGGAGCGTCACGGCGTTGCGGATGGGGGCGAGCGGGTTGCGCAGTTCGTGCCCCAGCAGCGCCAGGAAGTCGTCTTTGCGGCGGTCGGCCTCGGCGAGTTGCTCGTTGCGCCGCCGCAGGCCCTCCTCGAGGCGGTGGCGCTCGGCTTCGGCGCGGCGCTTTTCCGTCACGTCGCGGAAGACCAGCACCACGCCGGCGATTGCGCCGCCCGGGGGCCGGATCGGCGCGGCGCTGTCCTCGATGGGCCGTTCGGTCCCGTCGCGGGCGATCAGGATCGTGTGGTTGGCGAGGCCGATCACCACCCCCTCGCGGAACACTCTCCCGACGGGGTCTTCGGCAGGGCGCCGCGTCTGCTCGTTGACGATGGGGAAGACCTCGGCGAACGGCCTGCCCGCCGCCTCGGCCTGGGCCCAGCCGGTGAGGCCCTCGGCGACCGGGTTGAGGAAAGTGACCCGCGCGTCGGCGTCGGTAACGAGGACGGCGTCGCCGATGCTGCCCAGGGTCACGCGCAGCTGCTCGCGATGCCCGCGCAACTCCTCCTCGACGCGCTTGCGCCGGACGATCTCGGCGGACAGCCCGTCGATCTGCTGGGTCAGGGCCACGAACCGGCTGGTGGCTGCCTCCTTGGGCGCGAGGCAGAGCAGCACGACTGCTTCGACGCCTTCGGCGCGCGGGCGGAAAACGGCGCCCTCGCTGCGGCAAGCGAGAGGCGGATCGTCCGGCCGCTTGACCGTCAACGACCCGAGGACGAGCTCGCGGCTGCGCGCGCAGGCGCGCAGGTGGCCGGCGAGGGCGTCGGCGGGCCCTTCCACGAAGTCCCCCAAGGGGCGCCCCCGGAGGTCGGCCGGCGCGAGGCCCAATCGCCGTTCCACGCCCCGGTTGGCGGCGAGGATGGTGCCGCCCCCCGAGACGAGCAGAAGGGCGTCGGGCCGCAGGTCGGCGAACTGAAGGAACTGCTGCTCGGTGTCCACGAACCGGGCTACCCCTTGAAGTATTCTCGGCCCTTGGAGGCCCCCGCTTCCTGCGTCGGCTTGAGGTAGACGACGACCCGGCACCCAGGGGCCCCCTCGGCGATGGTCTCCTCGAGGACGACCTTGGCGTAGCCGAGGTTGTCCGCCGCGATGGAGCCGAAGACGTTGCTCGTCATCATGCACAGGGCGGGGCGGTCGAGGACCTTGTCCCCGAAGGGGCAGGCGCGGTTGCCCAGGACGATCTTCTCGTCGTCCTGCTCGAGGACGAAGAAATCGCCCTGGATGCGCCGCTTCAGGTCCACGAGCACGTCGGCGACCTGTTCGCGGGTCAGGCCCTCGACGGCCAGGGCCGACTTGTACGTGTCGTTGATGCGATCGCCGATGCGCTGGCCGACCACGCTGACGAAGCCGGACGCTTCCTCGAGGCCGACCACGTCCTGGAGGGTGCCGGCGAGCTCGCGGAGCAGGGTGCGCAGGAAGACGTCGCGGTCAAGCGGGAGGGAGAGCTCGCGGACGGGGACCGGAGAGGGAGGGGCCTTTTCCATGGGGACTTCCTTTTCGAGACAAGGCGCCAGACGGGCCCGTTGCGCGTCGGGGGCGGCAGGGCGAGCCCGGTTGTGCCCCGGCCCCGGAGGCCGGAAAGCGGCACGCGAGCTGACGACGGCGGCAGCGATGGGTGTCGAGGATGTAGAAGAAGTGTACAGCGCCGCCGGCCCCAGGGCCACTGCGCCTGGTCGGCGGGCCCTTCCCCGCAGCGGGTGGCCCATCGGCCTTCGCCTGGCACGCTCGGGGAAGTTGACGGAGGTGAACCGGCTGCCGTCGATCTCCACGGTGGCGACCACGTGCGAGACGGGCTGGCCCGCCAGCGTTCGCGAGACCATGACCCACGTCCCTTGCAGTCGCTTCACGTCGTCGTTCCCCTCGTCCGGCCTCGGGCCCTGGGCAACGGGGCTGGCGTTCGCGCTAGCGAGAGCACCGCCAGGGTGGCCGCCAGGAGCGCGCTTGCGCATGGTGCGAACTTCTTCGAGGGGGCGAGACGGTCTTGGTCCTATCCGCGGGCGCCCGTCGAGGGAGGCCCCTCGCCAATGCGTTGACTCCTCAACAATTGATAAATAAGGTAATCGCTAGAGAGGAAGGAGCGAACCATGGCACGATTGCAAGACGAGTTGAAGAAAAAGAAAGCGTTCGGCTGTCCCCAGCAGGAGGCCGCCCTGAACCTCTTCCGCACCAGCGACCGGCTTCAAATCTGTTTCGCGCGCCTCTTCCGCGAACACAACCTGACCCCGTCGCAGTACAACGTCCTCCGCATCCTTCGCGGCGAAGGCACGCCCATGCGTTGCCTCGACGTCGCGGCCCGCACCATCACCGTCGTGCCCGGGCTCACCGGCCTCCTCGACCGGCTGGAGGCCGCGCAGTTCGTTCGCCGCGAGCGCTCCGCGGAGGACCGGCGCGAGGTGTTCGTGTCGATCACCGAGCAGGGGGCTCGCCTGCTCGCCCAACTCGACGGGCCCGTGATGGCGCTCCACCGGCGCATCCTCGGCCATCTCTCGGGGGACGAACTGGCGGAACTCAATCGGCTGCTGGAGAAGGCCCGGCACGCGTGTCCCGACGAGCCCGGATAACGCCGCGCCTCGGCATCGACTTGTGCCCGCCGACCGGTGGCCGTTGGGGCCGGCGCGGCTCTCGGCGCCCTCGATTTGGTTGTGGCCCTCCTTCGCCGTACCTCCGTTGCTTCAACGTTTTCTGTCGGGTGGGAGAGTTATTGGAAACAAACCCCGACAATGTCTCATTCCGCGATTGCATCCAAGAAGAACGGAGGTAAGATAAGATCCGGATGTGGGGAGAACGGTTGGCCTCGTGGCCAGGATTGGCCCGCGCCGGCAAGAGGAGTTGCCGCAGAAGGACAGGACGCGAACTGCCAGCCCCAGGCTCGCCACACGAGCAAAAAGGGCTGGAAGCCGGCCCTTCGCCTTCACCCCGAGCTCGGCGCCACTGCGGCCCGCACCCGGAAAGACAACCGATCTGCACCCATTGTCCGAGGAAAACCAACTCATGGCACGACCGAGGAAAGAAGAAACGACGACGTCGGGGGCCCAGGCCGAAGGAACGAACGAACAAGCCCAGGACGAGGCGGGCAGCGAGGCAACCTCCGAAGGGACTTCTGGCCTGAACAAGAAGGAACTAGTCCGACAGGCGCTCAAGGCGCTTGGCAAATCGTCCAAGCCGGCCAAGATCCACGACTGGATCTTGAAGCGCTATCGCGAAGACATCGACCCCAATCACATCTCGTCCTACAAAAGCCAATTGCTCGGTGCGAGCAAGAAAAAGAGAAAGCGCTCGGAGGCTGCCCCTACCACGACGCGGGCCAACTCCTCCTCCGACGTGAGCTTCAAAGACATCCAGGCGGTCAAGAACCTGGCCGACCGCCTCGGGCAGAAGAAGTTCTGGGGCCTCATCGACCTCCTCCTCCCCGTCGCCAAAGCCCGGTGAGCGCTCGAGGACCATTTCGTAACTGCATCGACCATCGGTCGTCTTGGCAGCCCGGGGGGGGGGGGGGGGGGGGGGGG
>JBBSEZ010000019.1:0-43605 GCA_038239195.1 Gemmatales bacterium | reverse complement strand
GGTGTGGCAACAGGGGGCTTACGCCCCCCGCTCGCCAGATGAGACCGACCCCCCTCTCAACCCCGCGCGGACACGAGGCCGTCCATCGGTTATGGTTTACACTGACCGAATGACCCTTCCTCGCCCTCCGCCACAAGGAGCACGTCGTCGTGAAGCGATACTCCCTCGAGCCCGCCGGCCTGCTGGTGATCGTCGCTCTGGGCACGTTGGTGCTTTGGTCTCCGTTCTCCCGCGACGAGCCCAAGCCGGTAATTCGGCCCGTCGATCAGGAGGCCGCCGAGGAGGAGCTCGCCAAAGAGGCGCCGAAGGCGCCCCCGGCCAAGAAAGGCTTCGACCTCAATCAACCGGAATCGCCGCGCAAGCCGGCCCCCGACTGGCTCAAGATCGTGGACCTGGGGCCCCAGGACGCCCGCCTCAAGGGCTACAAGGCGCCCGAGGGCATCAAGGTCGAGATCGTCGCCGAAAACCCCGCCGTCATCAACCCCGTCGGCATGACCTTCGCCGACGACGGCACCCCCTACGTCCTCGAATGGCGGCCCAGCCCCGGCGACGAGTGGCGCGAGAAGGCCGAGACGTTCACGTACAAGGACGGCACCACCCGCGCCGTCGCCACCATGACCAAGCGGCGCAAAGACCTCGTCAAAATCCTCACCAGCGGCCGCGGGGGCAACGTCTGGGACGGCAGCAAGGTCCTCTTCGAGGATGAACTCCCCTCGAGCATCTTGCTGCACGACGGCTGGGTCTACCTCTCGGGGCGGGGCACCGTGCGCCGCTTCAAGCAGAGCAAGCCGGGCGGCCCCTACGACGTCAAGCAGGTCATCGCCCAGGGCTTCTGCGGCTTCCACCACCACCAGGTTTCCGGCATGACCATCGGCAACGACGGCATGCTCTACCTCACCTCCGGCGACGACGACAACTACGCCGAGGGCCGGCCCGACGGCAGCCGCGCCACCGTGCTCCGCACCGGCGCGATCTTCCGCTGCAAGCCCGACGGCTCCAAGCTCCAGGCCTACGCGATGGGCTTCCGCAACCCCTACCGCGACGTGGCCTTCGACTCCGCCTACAACCTGTTCCACGTCGATAACGACAACGAGGACGGCAGCAAGTTCATGGGCTGCCGGCTCATGCACGTCCCCGAGGGCAGCGATTTCGGCTGGCGGCTCTTTCAGGGGGCGCGCTGCTGCAAGCCCGACCCCGTGCGCGGCGCCGCCTACGGCGAACTGCCGGGCAAGGTCCCGCCGATGCTCAAGACCGGCCGCGGCTCCCCGGCCGGCCTGCTCATCTACAACGACACGCGCTTCCCCGAGCACTACCGCGGGCTGCTCCTCTACCCCGACGTCTTCCGCAAGCTGATCCGCGCCTACAAGGTCGAGCAGCAAGGCGCCAGCTTCGTCGTCACCGAGGAGTTCGAGCTCCTGAAGAGCGACGACCCGCTCTTCCGCCCCTGCCAGATGGTCCTCGGGCCCGACGGCGCCATCTACGTCGTCGATTGGCGCACCGACTCCGGCGGCGCCGGCCGGCTCTGGGGCGATGGCAAGCACGGGCGCATCTACCGGCTGAGCTGGAGCGGCACGGCCGACCATCCCGCCCTGCCCCTGCGGCCCCTGAATAGCTGGGCCCGCTTCGCCAAGATGAACGACGCCGACCTCCTCAAGGCGCTCGGTAACGAGGACATGAGCGACCGCGAAAAGGCGCGCAACGAACTCATCAAGCGCGGGGCCAAGAACCGCCCCGCCCTGCTCAAGCAGCTCCTCGACGAGGACGGCAACCTCGACGCGCGCATCGCGGCGCTGGGAGCGCTCCAGTCGATGTGGAACGAGGACGTCAAACAAGCCTTCATCAAGGTGCTGGTCGGCGACAGCGATCTGGGCCGCCTCGCCGCCGATGGGTTGGCCCTCAACGCCCCGCGCGGCGATCGCGACGTCAACGCCGCGCTCCTGACGGCCCTCGCCTCGGACGACCTGCCGCTGCGCCGGGCGGTCGCGCTGGCGATGGCCCACGTCGGCGGGCCCGGGGCCGCCGACAACCTGGCGAGCACCCTGTCGTTCGACGACACCGGCGACGTCTTCCTGCGCGACGGGCTGGTGCGCGCCCTGGAGGGCCTCGGCAAGCCCGGCATCAACGCTCTGCTGTCGCTGGCCGAGAACGGCGTGCAGAAGGACATCAACCGCGTCGTCGACACGTTCACCGCCCTGCGCACGCGCCCGGGCTACGAGGCCCTGCCGAAGCTCCTCAAGAGCCCGCACGTCAGCGATGCGCAGCGCGCGGCCCTGGTGCGCTCGGCCACCAACTACCTGCTCGACCCGCCCATCTCGTTGGAGCCTCTCGCGGCCTACCTGGCCGACCGGCCGCGCGAGGTGGCGGCGGTCAAGGTGGCGGGGCTCGAGGTAATGGGGCAGTCCACCGGCCTCGCGGGGCCCAAGGCCAGCGCCTGGGTCGTCGGGCTGCTCGACGACGGCGACGCGCGCGTGCGCCTCGCAGCCATCCACGCCGCCGGGACGGCCGGCCTGACGAAGGCCTCCCCGCGCCTGGCCCGGATGCTCGCGGAGCCGCGCCGGCCCGCCGGCGAGCGCCTGGCCCTCGTCAAGGCACTGGAGCGCTTCCGCGAGAAGGCGGCCCTCGCGCCCCTCAAGGCCATTGTCGCCGACGCGCGCACGCGCTCTCCCGAGGCCGACGAGTTGCGCCGCCAGGCGTTCCGGACGTTGTCCGCCCTCGACGCGAAGGATGCCACAGGCGTCGCCAAGGCCTTCCTGGAGAAAGACCCCGTGTTGATGGGCGAGGCGATCCAGTTCCTCGGCAGCACCGCCGAGGGAGCGCGGTACGTGGCCGGGCTCTACCTCGCCAAGAAGCTGCCGCGCGAGACCTTGCCCCACGTGTCGGAGGTCTTGCGCAAGCACGTGGCGCGAGACGACGCGGCGGCGAAACAATTTGCCCAGGTCATGAAGAGTGGGCTGCTCATCAAGTACACTCCGGCCGAGGTCGCGCGCATTCGCGCACAAGTCGCCAGCAAGGGCAACGCCACGCGCGGGCGGGCGCTCTACCTCAACGCCAAGGCGCTGGCCTGCGTCAACTGCCATCGGCTGGAGGGGATCGGCGGGAGCGTCGGGCCCGACCTCACGGGGCTGTCGAGCAGCATGTCGATCGACAAACTTTTGGAGGCGCTGCTCGACCCGAGCAAGGAGATCAAGGAGGGCTTCCAGACGTTCCAGGTCATCACCAAGGCTGGCCGCACCTTTCAGGGGCTCAAAATGTCTCAGTCCCCAACCGAAGTGGTGCTGCGCGAGGCCAACGGGAAGGACGTGCGAGTTCGCATCAAGGACGTCGAAGAACTGACGGCGCTGAAGACGTCGCTGATGCCCGACAACGTCGTCAGCCTGCTCAGCTACGCGGAATTGATCGACCTCGTTGCCTTCCTGACGGACAAGAAGGCGCAGGAGTCGCTGCGCGGCCTGGCGCTCGACTTCCACGTCGTCGGCCCCTTCGGCGGCGAGTTGAAGACGGCCTACGCCCCGGAAGGCAAGAGCGACCTGGGCGCAACCTACCCCGGCGACAAGAAGTGGCAGGAGGCGCAGGCCGCCCCTTCGGGGCTGCTCGACCTCAAGGCGATCTTCAACGTCAAGAGCGCCTCGGCCTACGCGCTGACCTACGTCCACTCGCCGAAGGCGCAGAAAGCCCAGATGTTGCTGGGCTCCGGCGGATCGGCGCGCGTGTGGATCAACGGCAAACTGACCCACACTGTCGAGAGCACGCGCCCGGCGAGGGCCGACGAAGACCGCGTGCCCATCGAGCTAAAGGAGGGCTGGAACGCCGTCCTCGCCAAGGTGGTCAACGGCGAGGGCGGGCTTTACCTGCGCTTCGCCGGCGAGGGGCTACGCGTCTCGCGCACGCCCGAGGGAAAATGACGGCACGAGGGGGGCGAACGCGAAGCCGCAAGCCGCAAGGGCCCTTGCGGCTTCGCGTTTCATCACTGGAGGCCGCCGTGGATGCGGTCGTAGGTCAAGTGGGAGGGCTGGTCGGTGAACCAGATGCGCATCCACTCCTGCTCGATCTGCCGGAGGTCTTCCGACTGATTGAGGAGCTGCACGATCCGCACTTGCGGGTCGGAGGAGTAAGCATTGATCAGGCAGCCCGTGTGCCCGAGCACGAAGGCCGCCGTGAGGGCCAGCAAGGTACGCCGCATGACAACCTCCGGGACGGTGACCGAGGGCAATGCCGTCCACCGGGGGGGCAAAACGTCGGTTGCCTCACCCTGGCCACGGGCCGGCCCCCTTGCGGGGAGCGGCCAGCGGTCGGCTGGAACGGGCCTTGAAGGTTGTATCGGTCGGTTGGGTCGCGGACTTGAAAGCGGGCGCTACAAACGTAGCGATCAGGACGTCTTGCGCGAGCGCGCGGGGCGGGCCTTGGGCTTTTGGCCGTCCACGTGCCCCCCGACGCCGTTGCCGGCGGGGGCCGCCACCTCGGCCGTCTCTTCTTCCTTCTCGTCGACGTCTTCCTCTTCGTCGAGCGTCGGCACGTTGGTCATCTGGCGAACGCGCTCTTCCATGTCCTTGCCGGGCTTGAAGGTGACGACGTTCTTGGGCGGGACGTCCACTTTGTCGCCCGTGCGCGGATTGCGGGCCTTGCGCGCCTTGCGCTGTTTGACCTCGAAGACGCCGAAGTTGCGGAGCTCGATGCGACCCACGTCGAGCAGGGTGTCCACGATGGCCTTGAACGTCAGTTGTACGATTTCCTTCGTCTGCAACTGCGTCAACTCGCAGTGCTCGGCGATCTGTTTGACGATCTCTTTCTTGGTCACGGGCCCCTTCCTCCTCGAGAACGTGGCTCTGGACCGCGCGGCCCTCCTGAAGTGTTTCAACTGTAAGGACGGCAACGGGTAGTGTCAAGGCAAAAGGCGCCGGCGGCGGCGGCAAGGAGGGCCAGGCTAGCAGCGCTTCCTTGACGCGCCGCGCCGCAGCGATCATACTCCGCCCGTAGGACAGGCGAGCCACCTGTCCAGACCGTAGGGACAAGCGTCCTCGCTTGTCCTCGCCTGGGAGTGAACGGCACGTTCGGGAAAAGGCCGACAAGACGGGCGCTTGTCGCCACGAGAGAGCGACCATGAAACGAATGCTCGTGACCGGCGGTTGTGGGTTCATCGGCAGCAACTTCATTCGCCACGTCCTCGACGCCGACCCCGGCGTGGCCGTGGTGAACTTCGACGCCCTCACCTACGCAGGCAACCTGGCCAATCTCGCCGACCTCGCCGACCACCCCCGCTACCAGTTCGTGCGCGGCGACGTCACCGACCCCGCTGCCGTCCGCGCCGCGCTGAGCGCCGGCGCGCACTCGATCGTTCACTTCGCCGCCGAGAGCCACGTCGATCGCAGCATCCTCGACTCGGGGCCGTTCGTCCGCTCCAACGTGCTCGGCACGCAAGTCCTCCTCGACGCCGCCCGCGCGTTCAACGTAGAAAAATACGTGCACGTATCGACTGACGAGGTGTACGGGAGCCTGGGCAAGACCGGGCTCTTCACCGAGGAGACGCCCCTGGCCCCCAACAGCCCCTACGCGGCGAGCAAGGCCGCCGCCGACCTGCTGGTGCGCGCCTACGCGCACACGTTCGGGTTGCCCGCGCTCACCACGCGCTGCTCGAACAACTACGGGCCCTATCAATTTCCCGAGAAGTTGATCCCCCTGTTCATCGCCAACCTGCTCGACGACAAGCAGGTGCCGGTCTACGGCGACGGCCAGCAGGTGCGCGACTGGGTCCACGTGCGCGATCACTGCGCCGCCGTCTACCGCGTCTGGCAAGCGGGCCGGCCGGGCGAGGTATACAACGTCGGCGGGCACTGCGAGCGCACCAACCTGGAGTTGACGCACGCCCTGCTGCGCGCCCTCGGCAAGCCGACCTCGCTGATTCGCTACGTGGCCGACCGCCTGGGACACGATCGGCGCTATGCCATTGACTGCTCGAAGATCGAGCGCGAGCTCGGCTGGAGGCCGACCGTGACCTTCGAGGAGGGCCTGCAAGCGACCATCGAGTGGTATCGCGCTCACCCGGATTGGGTGGCCAGCGTCCGCAGTGGCGAATACCTGAACTACTACGAGCGGCAGTATGGGGCTCGCGAAACGGCAAGCAAGAGCTCCGACCTGGATCCTGGCTGAGGAAGAGACATGAAACGTGCGCTGATCACGGGCATCACCGGCCAGGACGGCAGTTATCTGGCGGAGTGGCTGCTGGAGCAAGGGTACGCGGTCCACGGCATCGTGCGCCGGTCGAGCACCGAGACGTTCGAGCGCATCAACCACCTCGCCGGTCGCATTTCGCTCCACCAGGCCGACCTGCTCGATCAGCTCTCGCTCATCGAGGTGCTGCGCGAGGTCAAGCCGGACGAGGTCTACAACCTCGCCGCCATGTCGTTCGTGCCGACGAGCTGGAAACAGCCCGTCTTGACCGGCGAGTTCACCGCCATGGGCGTAACCCGCGTGCTCGAGGCCGTGCGCCTGCTCGGGCCCAAGAGCATCCGCTTCTACCAGGCGTCGTCGAGCGAGATGTACGGCAAGGTGCGCGAGGTGCCTCAGGGGGAGAACACGCCCTTCTACCCGCGCAGCCCCTACGGCGTGGCCAAGGTCTACGGCCACTTCATCACGGTCAACTACCGCGAGAGCTACGGCATGTTCGCCTGCTCGGGCATTCTGTTCAACCACGAGTCGGAGCGGCGCGGGCGGGAGTTCGTGACGCGCAAGGTCAGCGACGGGGTGGCCCGCATCAAGCTCGGGCTGGCCAAGGAGCTGCGCCTGGGCAATCTGGAGGCGCGTCGCGACTGGGGCTACGCGGGCGACTACGTCCGTGCCATGTGGATGATGCTCCAGCAGGACCAGCCCGACGATTACGTCATCGCCACCGGCGAGACGCACTCCGTGGCCGAGTTGGTGGAGGTCGCCTTCGGCTGCGCGGGCCTCGACTGGCGGCAACACGTGGTGCAAGACCCGTCGCTGGTGCGCCCGGCAGAGGTCGATCTGCTCATCGGCGACCCCGCCAAGGCCAGGCGGGTGCTTGGTTGGCAGCCGAAGGTCGGCTTCCGCGAACTGGTCAGCCGGATGGTGCAGTCCGATCTCGAACGCTTGTCGCCAACGCGCTGACGGAAAGCATGGCCCTTGAGCTCGGGCTGCATCGGCTGGTAACATGCGACGGCGATCTATCTTGGCGTCTCAGGCAGGAAAATGGCACCACCCCCTCCACAGGCAAGGCAAATCGCACTGGTGACCGGCGCCACGGGGTTCGCGGGCGGGCACGTGGTCGAGGCCCTCGTGACGCGAGGCGAGACCGTCGTCGGGACGAGCCGCCATTCCGCCTGGCCCGCGCTGTGGGCGCACCTGTCCGGGAAGGCATCGCTCCGCGCCTGCGACCTCTGCGACCCTCGCGCGGTCGAAGCGCTGTTGCAGGACGTGGGGCCGGCGCGGGTCTATCATCTGGCCGGGTACGCCGCCGTTGGCGCCTCCTTCCGCGAGCCCGAGGCCGCCTGGGACGGCAACCTGACCGCGACGCGCCGGCTCTACGAGGCCGTGGTGCGCTGGGGCGGTCGGCCCCGCATCCTCTTCGTCGGCAGCGGCCTCGTCTACGGGGACGGGGGCCCCGGCCGGGCGCAAGACGAGAATTGCCCTTTGCTGCCGAGCAGCCCCTACGCCGCCAGCAAGGCGGCGGCCGACATGGTCAGCTACCAGTTCACCCGCAACCCGGGCCTCGAGATCGTTCGCGCCCGCCCGTTCAACCACATCGGCCCGAGGCAGTCCGACGATTTCGCCGTCGCCAGCTTCGCCCGCCAGCTCGTGGCCATCGAGCGGGGGAAGGGCCCCGCCGTGCTGGAAACGGGCAACCTCAGCCCCCAGCGCGACCTGACCGACGTGCGCGACACCGTGGCGGCCTATCTCCTCCTGATGGAGCGCGGCCTCAGCGGCGAGGCCTACAACATCGGCTGCGGGGAAAGCTACTCGATGCAGCGGGTGCTCGAGCGCCTGCTTGCCCTCACCGGCCTGAAAGTCGAGGTCCGGCAGCGCGCCGAACGGGTGCGGCCGACCGACCAGGCCGTCATGCGCGTCGATGCCGACAAACTTCGTCGCGCCACCGGCTGGGCGCCGCGCTACTCGCTCGACCAGTCGCTGGCCGATACTCTGGACTACTGGCGCAAGCAACCTTCGGAAGGATGAGGACAAGGAAGCTCCCATGAAGATCGCAGTCGTTGGCACCGGATACGTCGGGCTGGTAACGGGCACCTGTTTCGCGGAGTGCGGCAACGAGGTCACGTGCATCGACAAGGATGCGCGCAAGATCGAGCTGCTCAACTCCGGGGGGGTGCCGATCTACGAGCCGGGACTGCTCGAACTGGTCCAGCGCAACCGGCGCCACGGCCGGCTGGTCTTCACGACCGACCTCGCCGGAGGGATCGCGCAGGCCCGGCTCGTGTTCATCGCCGTCGGCACCCCACAAAGCGCGGACGGGTCGGCCGACCTGTCCACCCTCTGGGCCGTCGCCGACGACCTGGCCGCGCAGGTCAACGGTCCCAAGATCGTCGTCGTCAAGAGCACGGTGCCCGTCGGCACCAACCGGCAGCTCGCGGAGCGCCTCGGGGCGAAAGCGAACTTCCCCCTCGACGTGGCCAGCAACCCCGAGTTCCTCAAGGAAGGGGCGGCGATCGACGACTGCATGAAGCCCGACCGGGTGGTGGTGGGCGTGCGCGGCCCCGAGGTCGAGGCCGTCCTCAAGGAGCTCTACGCCCCTTTCCTGCGCACCGACCACCCGTTCCTCGCCATGTCTCCGGAGAGCGCGGAGATGACGAAGTACGCGGCCAACGCCATGCTCGCGACAAAGATCAGCTACATCAACGAGATGGCCAACCTGTGCGAGAAGACCGGGGCCGACGTCAACGACGTGCGCCGAGGGATCGGGCACGACGCGCGGATCGGGTTCCAGTTCCTCCATCCGGGGGCAGGATACGGGGGGTCGTGTTTTCCTAAAGACATTAGAGCTATCATAAGTATGGCAAAAGGCTTTGGCGCCCCCGCCGAGGTGATGGAGGCGGTAGACCGCGTCAACGAGAACCAGAAGCAGGTCCTCGTCGCCAAGGTCCGCGCCCACTACGGCGCCGCGCTGGCGGAGAAGACCCTCGCCGTCTGGGGGCTGTCGTTCAAGCCGCGCACCGACGACGTCCGCGAAGCGCCCGCCCTGGTGCTTATCGATGCGTTGCTGCGCGAAGGCGCGAAGGTGCGCGTCCACGACCCGGAGGCGATGCCGAACGTGCGGGCGATCTACGGCGATCGCCTGGTCTACTGCGACCGGCCCTACGGGGCGCTGGAGGGGGCGCACGGCCTGGCGATCGTCACGGAGTGGCAGGAGTTCCGCAACCCCGACTTCGAGATCATGCGCCGCCTGCTCGCCGAGCCGGTCGTGTTCGATGGCCGCAACCTGTATGCGCCCAACGTCCCCGCCGAGGCCGGGTTCACCTACTACTCCATCGGCCGCAAGCCGGCCCGGCCGGAGGGGTGATCGCCCATCCCTCTCCATGCACCGCGCACGCGGCGGCGCATGGAGAGGGCGGGCCCCTTTCCCTACAATGCTCAGAGAGCCCGATCGCCGGAACATCGAGCACCCGTCCTCATGGGCAACGCACTCCCCGCGCTAGCCGGGGCCCCTTCCCCCTGGGAGCTGGCCGCCGAGGCCATCGCCGTCAAGATCCGTTGGTTCGGGCTGCTGGTCGGCTACGTCCTGGTCGAGTCCGGGCACAGCGGCGAGCGCCGCGCCGTGCTTCACGCCATCCTGATCGTCGGCACGGCCTACACGCTCCTCGACACCTGGTTCAGCCTGCGGGGCAAGGTCTTCCTCGGCCGCTACCCGTTCGCCATCTCCGCGCTCGAGGCGCTCTTCATCGGGCTGCTCTGCTTCTGCGACGTCGGCCTGGAGAGCCCGTTCCGCTACTATTACTTCCTCTCGCTGATCTGCTGCGCCATCCGCCATCCCTCGCACGTCACCTACGCCAGTTGCGCCGCCCACTGCCTCAGTTATGGGGCCCTTTACCTCGCCCTCCCCGAAGAGAGGCAGCGCCCCGCCACCTTCGTCCTCACCGTCGTCATGCTCGGCTGGGTGACCTGGGCCAGCAACGCGATGGCGTTCTTGCTCAAGCGCGTCGGCGACTACCTCGGCCAGCTCAACCACGCCCTTCGCCAGCAGCAGGCGGAACTCGAGGAGAGGATCGCCGAGCGCACGCGCGAGCTCCAGGAGGCCCAGGCCCACCTGCTCCATCAGGAGAAGATGGCCGCCTTCGGCCTGCTGGCGGCCGGGATCGCCCACGAGGTTGGCAACCCGCTCACCTCGATCAGCTCGATGGTCCAGATGCTCCAGCGCCGCGAAGACGATCCCTACGTACTCAACAAGCTCGGCCTGGTCAGCGGCCAACTCCAGCGCATCCGCACCACGCTTCGCGAGCTCATCGAGTTCAGCCGCCCCGCCGGCCGCGAGCGCGCCCGCGTGGCCTTGCTCGACGTCCTCGAAGAGGCCCTCCGCATCGCCAAATACTACAAGCGCACGCGCGGCAAGATCGCCAGCCCCGGCGCACCCGCCGACCTGCCCCCGCTCTACGGGGTGCGCGACCAGCTCGTGCAGGTCTTCCTCAACCTCGTCCTCAACGCCATCGACGCCACCGACCACACCGGCCACGTCGAGCTCGCCGTGCGGCGCGCCCCCGGCGCCGTCGAGGTGGAGGTACGCGACAACGGGCATGGCATCTCCGCCGACCACGCCGGGCGGCTGTTCCAGCCCTACTTCACCACCAAGAAGCACGGCACGGGGCTGGGGCTGTTCGTGACGCAGCGCCTGGTCACCGAGCACGGCGGGTCCGTCGAGTTCGAGTCGTCCCCCGGTCAGGGCACGGTGTTCCGCGTGCGCCTGCCCGTTCTGGCTTCGCCGAGCGGCCCTGGCGGACTGGTCCCCGCTGGCACCGGGGAGGGCGTGGCATGGTAGAGACGCGCGAGCGACCCAGCGCCGGCGAGAAGCGCGGCAAGGCCGGCCCGCGGCCAACGACCGTGCTGGTGGTCGATGACGAGGAGCTGATCCGCGACACCCTCGCCGAATACCTCACCGGCGAGGGCCTGGCCGTCACCGCCTGCGCTTCCGGCGAGGAGGCGCTCGAACGCGCCGCCCGGCAGCGCTTCGACGTCGCCCTGTGCGACGTGCAGTTGCCGGGCATCGACGGCTTGACGCTCCTGGACCAGCTCCAGCGACTCAGCCCCGAGACGTTCGTCCTGCTCATCACCGCTTACGCGACCGTCGAAAACGCCGTCGAGGCGTTCCAGCGCGGCGCCCACGATTACCTGATGAAGCCAATCCTCCTCGACGAGGTGCTGGCCAAGCTGCGCCGGCTGGAGGCGCACCGGGCGCTGGCCCTGGAGAACCATTGGCTGCGCCGCGAGCTCAACCGGGCACGGCCGGCAGAGCAGATCGTCGGCTCCAGCGCGGCGATGGCCTCGGTCTTCGAGATGGTGCGCAAGGTAGCGCCGACGCGCTCCACCGTGCTCATCGTCGGCGAGAGCGGCACGGGCAAGGAACTGGTCGCCCGCGCCATCCACGACGGCTCGGCGGGGGCGGGCGGCCGCTTCGTCGCGGTCAACTGCGCCGCCATCCCGCACGACCTGCTCGAGAACCAACTCTTCGGCCATCGCAAGGGGTCGTTCACCGGCGCCGACCGCGACCAGGCGGGCGTCTTCGTCCACGCCGGCGCGGGCACCGTCTTCCTCGACGAGATCGGCGAGATGCCGTTGGCCACGCAGGCGAAGTTGCTGCGCGCCATCGAGCAGAAGGAGGTGATGGCCGTCGGCGCCAACGAGCCGGTGCGCGTCGAGGCCCGCGTGCTCGCGGCCTCCAACAAGGACCTGATGCGCGAGGTCGAGGGCGGGCGCTTCCGCGAGGACCTCTACTACCGGCTGAACGTCGTCTGCATCACCATCCCCCCCTTGCGCGAGCGGCGCGAGGACGTCCCGGCCCTCGTCGAGTTCTTGCTGGCCCGGCACGCGCAGACCATCGGCAAGCGCATCACGGGCGTCACCCACGAGGCGATGCAGTTGCTGCGGGCCTGCCGCTGGCGCGGCAACGTGCGCGAGCTGGACAACGCCTTGCAGCGCGCCGTGATCCTCGGCGAGGGCCCACTGGTGACCCCCGCCGACCTGCCGCCCGACCTGGCGCCCGCCGGGGAGGGCCCCGGCCTGGTCGATAACCTGACCGAGGCCGTGAAGCGCTTCGAGAAGCAGCACATCGAACGCATCCTCCGCCAATTCCCCGACAAGAAGGAGGCGGCCCGGCGCCTCGACATGGGGCTCAGCTCGCTCTACCGGCGCATCGCCGAGCTCGGCATCCAGATGCCCGAGCGCTGAGCACCGCCGAGGGTCGCGGTGCGGATGGCCAGGGGCAGCGCCAGGCTACAATCACCGAAGCAGGCGATGGAGCTCGCCGACAACCGCCCGGACCGGCCGGGGATGATAACTCCTACCAGGCCGTGCCTTGCGGCGGGGTAGCAGTTCCGAATCGCGGCCCCGCCGACTTTGCCCCCGCTGGGCCCGTCTCGTTCGCGGGAGGCCCTCGTGCGCCTGCTCGTCCAGATCGCTCTCGTGTCGAAGGGACGATCACGAGCGAGGTGGTGCGCGTCCTGCGCTACCGGCACAACGCTGCGAAGGCCCGTCCCTGACCGCCGGTCCCAGCAGATAGCAGCGAGGCACGCGATGCCATTCAGGTAGGCGCCAGCGAACCATCCGCGGCTGTAACCGGGAGCGGCACCGGTCCTTCCCCAGGCTGCGTCGGGACCGCTAGCTTGACTCTGCGGCCCTCCAGCAGCAGATACCCTGCTCGGATGACCATGCGCGTGAAAAGCATGTTGGCGATGAGCCCACCCATGACCATGATGGCCAGCGGCTGCTGCATCTGTGCCCCCGGCCCGATGCCCAGGGCGAGAGGAAGGAGCCCAAGGATCGCCGCCATGCTCGTCATCAGGATAGGCCGGAAGCGGACCCGTCCGGCCAGCAGCAGCGCGGGCCGCAGCTCCATGCCCTCGTGGAGTAGCTGCTGAATGTACTCGACCAGCAGGATGCCATTTTTCATGTCCAGTCCGATCAAGAGAATGGCACCCATGTAGCTGGAGACGTTGAGCGGGGTCTTTGTGATCCACAGGGCGAAGAGACCGCTGACCAACGAGAGCGGCTGTTCCAGGAAGATCAAAAGCGGCAACACCACCGAGCGGAACTGGAACGCCAGCACGATGTAGATGAGAAGGATGGCCCCTATCATCACGAAGGTCAGACTGCGGAACGCCTCTTGTTGCTGGATGTAGTGCCCGCCCAACTCCCAGCGGTAGCCGGGGGGCATGGGGACGTCCCCCATCCACTGGCGGATGTCGGCAACGACGGAGCCGAGGCCGGCCTCGTCTTCGTTCTGCTCGGCGGTCACGATGACGACCGGCTGCTGGTTCTCGCGCACTTGCTCGTCGGGCGTACGGAGGCGCTCCAGGCGAGCCACGGCGGAGAGCGGGACTGTCCGGGCCGGCCCGGGGAGGGGGCCCCCAGGGATGGCCGACGGTGCCCCGACGAGCCCGGCTGGCAACAGAATCGGTTGCTGGAGTAGGAGCTCGGGGTCGAAGCGATGACGGCCGAAGCGGAGGGCATCCGGATAGCGAACCCGTACGTCCGTGATCCGCAAGGAAGACTCGTGTACCTGCGTCGCGATTTGCCCGAGGTACATCGCCCGCAGCTGACGCTCGACTTCGAGGGCGGTCAGCCCCCGCGCCGCCCAGTACCCCTTCACCTGGACCATCAGGTCCGGGTTGCCCGCGAAGACGTGGCTATTGACTTCCTTGATGCCGCGCCCCTTTCCCTTCTTCTCGAAGGCCTCGGCGACCGCCTCGGCCATGGGCCGGAGCTGAGCGTAATCGGGGCCGAATAGCTTGACCTCCAACGGCTTGTTTTGGCCGGACAGGTCGTTCAGTTGGTCTTGCATGATCTGGATCAGCTCGGTCTTGAGCTGGTTCTGCGCGAAGTGCTCCTTGATCTTCTCCTCGATTTCCTTCATGACCTGAGCCATGGGGCGGCGGCGGTACTTGCGGCGAATCGCCTCTTTGCCTTCCGCTTTCAACTCCTCCTGGATCTCTTCGAGAGGGGGACGAACGGGCTTCGTCAGCAGGCTCCAGAAGTCGTCCTCCGCAGGCCGGAGTGAGACCTGAATGTCCCCGCGATTGGTCTTGGTTGCAAACAGGCCCATCTGGGTGCCGGTGCGCCGGACGTAGACCTCGACGTCCGGGTTTTCCATGAGCACCTCTTCGAGTTTGAGGCCCATCTCCTCCGTGCAGCTCAGAGGGGTGCCGGTCGGGGCGAAGTAATCGAGGGTGAAGGAGCCCTCGTCCATCGTGGGCATCAAACCGGTCTCCACCCCTTTGACGAGTGGCTCCGGAGGCGCCTGGCCAGGCTTCTGGTTCTCGGACCAGTTGGGGATTCCGGTGAGGAGCACCACGCCCAGTCCCATGGCGGCGAAGGAAACCATCAGCGTCGCCCACGGAAATTGCAGAGTAGCCTCGAACATCTTCTCGTAGCGGTCGGCGAAAAACTGATAGATCGGCCCCGGCTCGGGCATGGGCCGGCCGGCCAGGAACTTGACCGCGAAGACGGGGATCAAGGTCAGGCTGATGACCATCGATACCAGGACGGCAATCGAGAGGGACCAACTAAGCGAGGCGAAGAACTGGCCGTATACCCCGGCGATGAGTGCCAGCGGCACGAACACGATCACCGTCGTGAGAGTGGACCCAATGACGGCCCCCGTGATCTCGGAGGAGGCCGCGTCCACCGGATCGCGCTCCGGCTGCGTGGCCGCAGCGCTGGAGGCCAGCCCCCCGTCCACCGGCGGAGTGAGGGCCGAGCCTTCCAACGGGGGCGTCGCCAAGGGTGCCGACTTGCGGCCCCAGGTCCAGGGCTTATACCAGGCACGACTCTTCTCGGGGGGCTTCCCAACGCTGCCGCTCGCCTGGCCCCGTCCGTGGCCTGGGGTCAGGTGCCGCGCAATGTTCTCGATGACTACCACGGTGTCGTCGATGATCAGCCCGATAGCCACGGCCAGCCCGCCGAGCGACATCAGGTTCAGCGTGGCGCCCACCCAGTGGAGGAAGAGGAAGGTGATGGCCAGGGTCGTCGGGGTCGCCAGGGCCGAGATCAGCGTGGCCCGCCAGCTGCGCAAGAAGGCGAGCAGGATCAGGATGCTGAACAGGCTGCCGACCAAGATCGCGTCGCGCACGTTGTCCACGGCCGTGTTGACGAAGTGCGCCTGATCGTAGGCCACTGTGGCGCGGATGTTGCGGGGTGGCGGTTGTCGCCCGAGCAGTTCGCGCACGTCGCGGGAAATGTTCAGCGTGTTGCCTCGCAGTTGGCGGAAGATCGTTACCACGACTGCGTCCTGCCCCTCGAACCCGACGGAGTGTACCCGGTCCTGGTGCAGCATCTTGACGTCCGCCACGTCCCGCACCCTCAGCGGCTGGCCGTTTTTCGTGGACACGACCAGATCTTCGATGTGGCGGGCCGTCTCCCCCTGGGTATTGACGAGAATCTGGAAGGCGAGTGGGGCCCCCTCGATGCGGCCCACCGGCTGAAGGCGGTGGGCCCGACCGATCTGATCGGCCAGGTCCGCGGCGGACATGTCGGCTGCCAGCAGGCTGTCCGGCCGGGCTACGACCTCGATCTCCCGGAGGTCGCCCCCCGCGACGTTGGCGTAGAGTACGTCGGGGATGGTCTTGATTTGCGGGGCCAGTTCGTAGAAGGCGTAGTCTCGGAGTTGGGCCGGGCTGTTGCCGCCGGTCAATACCACCGACAGGATGGGGAAGACCGAGGGCGTCATCTGTTCGACGGTCAGCTCGACGTCGGGAGGCAGCTGCCCGCGAGCCGCACCGATGCGGTTCCAGGTGAGCTGAAGGGCCTGGGTCATGTCCGTGCCGGGCGCGAAATCGATGGACAGGTCGCTCCCCCCCCGGATGGACGCGGAGCGAACCCGACGTACTCCCAGTACGGAGCTGACCGCCAATTCCAGCGGACGGGTGACCTGCAACTCCGTGCTGACCAGATCGAGCCCCGGTTTCTTGGCGACCACGGCGACACGGGGGAAGGTGACTTCGGGGTAGATGCCGCTGGGCATGCGTGTGACGCTGTAGATGCCCCCTGCCGTCAAGAGGCCGGCCGTGAGCACCACGGCCCCAAAAACGGGGCGCGCTTTCGATGCGATGTTGAACATGAAGGGAGTCGCCTTGGGGGCCCGGTTACTTCGCTTCCTTCTGCACTTCTTTCTTGATCTCGACGACGTCGTCGTTCTGGAGGCCGTGCCCCCCCGCCGTCACGAACAGCACGCTCTTGGGGTCAACCTTCTTCTTCGTGACCGGGTCTTCCAGGCCGAGGATTTCGACAACGCGCCGATCCCGGTCGCGGACGCCGGGGACGACCTGGAGCTTCCGCACCTTCCCGACCTTTACTTCTTCGCCGTTCTTCTTCTCGGTCTTGACGTTCAGGACCGCCACCACGGTCGGGACTTCGAGGTCTTCCATGACGGCCGCCTCGGGGATGGTAAGGCGTTTCTGCTCCGGTTTGGTCAACACGTACACCCGGACAACCGCATGGGCCCTCAGCCGAAGTCCCGGGTTGGGGAACCGAACCTTGACCGCGACGTTGCCGGTCTCCGGCTGGGACTGCAGGCCGATGAAGACCACCTTGCCCGGCAGCGATTGTTTGGCATCTGCAGAGGCCGTTTCTTCCAGAACGAGTTTTGCGCGCTGGTCGAGGACAAGCGCGGCAGCGACGGCCGGGGGGGCGTAACAAAGAACGTCGATCTCGTTGAGGTCCACCACGTCGGCCACCACGGTGCCCGGGCTCAGCGTCTGCCCGGGGACGGCCAGAACGATGCCCAGCCGGCCATCGATCGGCGCTCGAAGGGTGTAGAATTTCATCTGTTCGTCCATCGCTTTCAGATCGGCTCGGGCCGCAGCATCCTTTTCTTCCCCGGCTTTCTGTTTCGACCGAGCATCCTTCTGCATAACGGTAGCTTTCTCCAGTTCGACCCGGGACACCAGCGGGAGCGAGCCACCGGTCGGACTGCTCCGGAGTAATTCCTTCAGCCGGTTGACGTCGATCGTCGCCAGTTCCAGGGCGTACCCGGCCTGTTTCTGGTGTTCTTTCAGTTCGTCGAACATCGCCTGGAGTTTGGCGCGGTTGGCGCGAAGAACACGGTCGTCCATCTGGAGGATGACCTGGCCCGCCTTGACCTGCTGCCCTTCGACCACCACGGAACCTTTGCCGTCGCCGAGTACCGACACCACGCGTCCTTCCACCGTGGTACTGATGCGGGCCGAGCGGTTCGGAAGAGGTAGCGTAGTGCCGAACAGGTCAGTCCACTCGCCCATCACGATCCCCCGGGCGGGCCCCGCCTGCACCGGGGCCTGGGGATGTTCCTCTTGCGGGGCGGGGGGCGCGCCAGGACGACAGCCCGCTGTTGCGGCGACGAGGACCAGGGCGACGAACAGAGAGAAGGCCCGCAGGGAATTTACAAGCACAGTCATCGTAGCTTCCTCATGGCAAGGCGAGCGGCAGGAGTTGGTTCCCTGTAGGACGGCTCTCCTGAGCCGTCCATCCTGTAGGACGGCTCAGGAGAGCCGTCCTACAAGATTGCCTTTTCCTACCGGTGGCCCAAAGGGGGCGTACAGGGTGTCAGGGTGCTTTTGCCGCCTCCGGTGCGACTGGCTGCGCCAATCGGTCCGCGCACAGGTGGATGACCCGTCTGAGAGGTAGCCCGGTTGTCTGAATCACCGCGCTCGCCGACTGCGCCAACTGATTGAGCAAGTCCAGAGAGAGCCGCCGTTCCTGGAGCAAGTTGGTTTGCGTGGCAAGGACGGCCAGGACGTCCGCCTGCCCGGCCTCGAATTGTCTGTTGATTTCCGTCAACTCGGACGCGATGGTGCCCGAGCGGGCCGATGCTGCCTTCTCGGCTGACTTCCGAACGCGCTCGAATTGGTTGATGGCCGCCTCTGCTTCCAGGGTGGCCCGGACTTTCAATTGCTCATAGGTCAATTGCTGTTGATTCACTTCGGCCTCCCGTTGCCGAACCAGGGGCGTTCCGGTGTCGAAGATGGGGAGGTTCATTTGCACGCGCAGCCCCAGGTACTGAGAGGTGTCCGAAGCAGTCTCATAGATGGGGCCGGCCTGAATGTCCGGGATTCGCGCGGCGCGCGCCAGCCCGAGGTTGGCCTGGAACACTTTCACGCCGGCCTGGGCCGCGCGGACGTCGGGGCGCCCCTCCACGAGCTCCGCGGCCAGAAGATGTTCGGCCAACGCGCCGCCCTCGGGCTGGAGGGAAAGCCATCGGACGTCGGCCAACCGTTCGGCGAGAACCACCGGGGCATCCATGGGCAGATTCAACTGCTGGCGAAGTGCCAGCATGGCGGCCTCGTAGGTGGTCCTCGCCAGTTCGCTCTGACGGCGCGATTGGCGTGCAACAACTCTTGTCGTCAGCACGTCGGCTGCCTTGGCCAGGTTGGCCTTGAAACGTCGTTCCACGACCTCGAGCAGGTGCTCGTTCAACTCCGCGGTCTCTCGGGCCAGGTCGTGAAGTTCCTTCTGATAGAGGGCCGAGAAGTAAAGCCTCGTCGTCAGGGCGACGTTCAGCAATTCCCCTTGAAAAATGTTCCACTGCACCTGATTCATGGCCGCCATCGCACTGTCGATGCGATAGCTCCGCTGGTGGCCTAGCTCGAACCGCTGCATCGCCCAGACGTAATAGTTCGAATATCCCGTGCCGGATGCGGGCATCCCCGGCGTGTTGGCAACGAACGGGTGTCCTCGCGGGAAGAACTGTGCCTGCACAAAAGGGTTCCACGGATAGGTTTCCGCAACTCCCACGGCGGCCTCGTTCACGCTCACCTGCCCGCGCAGAGTCACCAGGTCTGGATTGGTAAACAACGACTGGGCAAGGGCGCGCGAGAGGGTGAAGGACCAGACGTCGCCGTTCGTCGCGAGTTTGAGCTCGGCGGGGGCCTGCGTAAGAGCAGGCAGCACCTCGGGGCTGGTGTACTGCCCCGTTGCAGCAGGCCGTGGCGCGGGCGTTCCGGGCCCGGCCCCCGCAGAGGACACCGCTGACGTCTGAAGGACCTTCTTGCCGCTCGGCCCCACCGAACCTTCTTGGGGCGAGGGGCCCGGGTGACGAATAACTGCGGCTGATTCGCCCCCGCTTGGCTCCACAAGATCGATCGATGCTCGAGAGGGAGCATGGTGCGGCAGAATGCGAGGAGTCGTGCTGTCGCAGCCGACGAGCAGAACAAGGGCGACCAGGCAGATAGCCGTCGGTTGGCGCATGATCGCGAACTGTGAAGCAGCGTAGGATAGCGAGCCTGGCATCATGCTTCTCCCGAATACGACTGAAGGAACCAGCGGCCACGTGCCAGAGCTATCTCGCTGCCACCATGCTGGCCTCTTCTTCTTGATCGGCATCTTGGGCCGAGGACATATAAATTCTGGCTAAATTCTCCTCATGCCGGGCGAGCCGACCTGGAAATGTCGGGGCGTGCGGCCCCCACCTGTCCGTGTTGTGTCGCCAGCGCGTCCTTTGCATCTCCCGGCGCTCGCCTACCCTCTTCAGCTTCCCCGGGCGACGGGAGCGCCACGCTGAATTGGCTCCCTTGCCCCGGTTCACTCCACACCGCGAGCGTCCCGCCCATCATGGCCACGAGGCGCTGAGCCACGGAAAGCCCGAGGCCGACGCCCGGCTTGCCCAGCCAGCGGGCGTGAGGAGCGCGGTAAAAGGGGTGAAAGACGAGGGCCCGTTCGTCCGGCTGGAGGCCGAAGCCCTTGTCTGCCACGGTGAGGATGGCCTCTCCCGGCCCCACCTTTACGGTCAGTATGATCGGCGCCCCCGCTTCGCTGTACTTGCAGGCGTTGTCGAGGAGGTTGTCGAGGACCTGGCCGAGGAGGGCGGGCTGGGTGCGAACGAGGGCGCCCCCGCAGTCCACTCGGATGCCGAAGTCGGCAGCGCGAGGGTGATCGGCCCAATGTTCGAGCCAGGACTGGCACCACTCGCCGAGGTCGAACACGATCGTGTCCGGCAGGGGGGATGCGGTATCGGCCCGCGCGAGGAACAGAAGCGATTCGATGATCTGGTGAAGCTCGTCGCCACGCCGACGCAGCGCCTGCAAGGTTCGCTGGTATTCGGCCGGAGTGCGTTCCTGTCGCAAGGCCACGTCGATCTTACCGAGCATCGCCGTCAGCGGGGTCCGCAACTGGTGGGACGCATCCCCGGTGAACCGCTGTTGACGCTCCAACGACTCTCGGAGGCTCGCAAGCAGGTCGTTGAAGGCACGGCCAAGCTCTTCGAATTCGTCTCGTGTGGGAGGGACGGGGAGAACGGGGAGAAAGGCGCCCGCGTCGGGGTGCTGCCGGATCTCACGAGCCGAGGCCGCCATCTGGAGGATCGGACGGAGGGCGCGGCGGCACAACCACTGCCCCCAGAAGGCAGCACTCAGCCAGATCGCCACCGAGACGCCCGCCATCGTCCAGGCCAGTTGGTCCAGGGTGCCGCGCATTGGCACCTCGGAAACCGCCACGGTCAAAACCAACCCGTCCCCGTGGTAGGTCCGGTCCTTCGGCAAGGTGACGGAGCCAGGAAGTTGCGAGCGGCCGAAGCTCTCGGAGAGCTCGCCCCGTATCTGCTCCTGCCGATCCTCGACGGGCTCCGGCTCGAACTTCCCCGCACGCACCCGATGAGCCCGAACTCGCCAGCCTCGCCCGCGACGAGGCGGCTCGTGCCCCTTGGGGCGTTCGAGGTTGAGGGAACAATCCACCAGCCGCCCCTGTAGGTCGTGGACCGCCCAGCGGACTTGACCGAGGGCAGGATCTTCGCCCATCATCACCCGCCTTTCGAGGGGCTCCCACTCGACGTCGCCGGGGTGAACCTCGATGGCCGCGACCAGAGTGTGCATGGCGGCGTCGAGCCGGTCGTCCGCCTGGGCGTGCAAGTGCCGGCTCGCAAGGAGGTAGAGCGTCAGCGAGAAGCCAACCAGCACCAGAGCCAAGGCGGTCAGGAAGAACAGAGAGAGCCGGTTCGCGATGCTCACGTGGCCTCCGGTGGTGTGGAATCGCCGAGCACGTAGCCACGCCCTCGGACCGTGTGGACAAGGCGGGGCCCGTGCGCCTCCAGCTTCCTCCGCAGTTCGCTGACGTGGACTTCGAGGGTGTTCGAGAGGCCGTCGTACTGTTCCTCCCACACCTGCTCGTACAGGCGGGTTCGGGATAGCACCTCGCCGGGATGCCGCATGAAGAAGAACAGCAGCGCCTGCTCGCGAGCGGTCAAGCCCAGGGGCTTGCCCGCCCGTTCAGCCCGGTTGGCCGAAAGGTCGAGGACGACGTCGTGATGCCGCCACGCCGTCCCGGCGCGGCCGGGCGGCCGGCGAAGCAGCGCCTGCACGCGGGCGAGTAGCTCCTCGAAGGCGAAGGGCTTGCAGAGGTAGTCGTCGGCCCCGGCATTCAGGCCCTCGACGCGCTGGGCCACGGCGTCCCGCGCCGTCAGGAACAGGACCGGGGTGGTCTTGCCCGATTCCCGGAGTTGCCGGAGGAGGGCAAGCCCGTCTGGGCCCGGCAGCCACCAGTCGAGGACGATCAGGTCCCAGGTGGACGTCGAGAGGGCATGGCCGCCCGAGTGCCCATCGCTTGCCTGCTCGACGAGGAGCCCCTCTTCCCGTAAGCCCTGCGCGACGAACTCGGCGATCTCGACGTCGTCTTCCACCAGCAGGATACGGAACGACACGCGCGGCCTCCCTGATGCGGGCGAGTGGTCCCTCACCTGACAGGGCGATTGAATGCGTGGAATCATACTCCCAGCAAGTTAAGATCAGGATTAGCGAATGATAAATTCTGGCTTATCGAGCCTGCGTCGCGTGAGGTCGGAGTAGCGGGGCCAATAGAGCAGGCAGGGCGAGCCGGGGAGCGAGCTCCGCGCCCCGTGGCTCGCTTGTCGTCACAGGGCAGGCTCGGCTCTCGGACCGCGCCGAGCAAACTGCCCACCCCGCTCTTCGATCGCGTGGGCGAGCGATGGATGACTTCTCCCGCCGGGCTGAAGGTGACGTCCGCGACCGGCCCGCTTGGTAGCTCGACGGCGACCTCGTATCCAATCAGCCGGTCTTCCTGATGGACTTCTTCTGCCTTCCTGATGACCGACTTCGGGTACGCCTTGTCGAGTGCCGTCGTAACCGCGGTCGGGAGATTGGCGGCGGCAATCCATCGCTCGACCTTGACGATCTCGCCGTAAGGCCTCACGCTCACTTCGAAGCTCTCCCCTCGCTGGCGCACGGTCATTTCGCGAATCGTGCCCCCCGCCTCCTTCTTCGTCTTGACCTTGGAAAGGTTGGCGTTCGGGAACTTCTCCTCGATCGCCGTCAACACGGGAGAGGGAAGGCGCGCGATCGCGACTTGGTTGAGGGCAATCTGGGCCCCCCTCCCGAGGAGCAACGCCACGATCCACAGCAACGTCAGCCGACGCTCTAACCCCACGGTGAGCGGACGCTAAAACCCGCCTTTATCTTCACCGGGAGGCTTCTGCGAACCGCCGGTTCAGGCGACTGCAAGGACGAAGACGCCGGCCAGCAGCACCTCGACCCGACGGTCGGGTTGCCCCGTGAATCCCGGACCTCCTGAGCCCGCACCTCGGCTATCTGTGACATGGTTGGACTTCCTCTCGTTGTTGCCCGTTCCCCATCGGGCACGAATCACGCCCTGAAGCGGTCTGTTGGTCCGCTGAAGGGGCCAGCGCCCGAGCCCCGCCGATACTTCACCGCCCTCACGGGCTGGAGGGTGACCCGCCCCTCGCTCACGGCCTCGTCCAGGAAGGGCAACAGGCGCTGGACCTTGTCGGGCAAGCCCACGATCTGGATGACGAGGGGCAGGTTCATGGTCAGCTCCAAGAGCTTCGTGGTGTGGATCTGGCGGTTGGCACCGAAGCCGGCTGTGCCGCGTACCACTATCGCCCCTGCCAGCTCCAGTTCCAAGGCTCGGGTCACGATGGCGTGGTACAGGGCAACGCCTTGCGAGATGCGAGAGGTCCGACTCTCCGATGAACGCCCGGAGCAACAGGCACTCTTCCGTTTCCCTCATGCGCGGTCCCTCCAGGGCGAAGGTGGCAGAGCTCCGAGGGCCCGAGCGGCGTTCACCGGCCGGCCGGCCGGGGATCGGGCAGGAACCTCAGCACGCGGGTGTCGCTGACGGTCACCAGCCCCTCGCCGATCATGGCCCCCAGGGCGTCCAGGAAAGGCTCGATGCGCTCCGCCAGGTCTATGATTTCGACGCGGACGGGCAGGTTCTGGCTCAGCTCCAACAGGCGCGTCGTGTGGATCTGACCGCCCGCCCCATAGCCCTCGACGCAGCGGCTCACCGTGGCCCCGGCGAGGCCCCTCTCCTGGCACAGTTGCACGATGGCCGAGTACAGGGGCCTGCCGTGCCACTGGTCGGTGCTGTTGACGAACACGGTCACTACCTTGGCGCTCACTTCGACCTTCACGGGCCCACCTCCCTCAGCGGTTCGGGAACACGCCGTTGACCAGCACGACGGCCAGGCCCACGCCCACGAAGCCGGCAACGACGCTGCCGACGACGTTGGCCAGGGCCAGCAACCAACTGCCGAGGTTGACGAGTTGGAACGTCTCGTACTCGAACGTCGAGAAGGTCGTGTAGCCGCCGCAGAACCCCGTGCCAATCAGCAGATACCAGTAGCCGTATTCCGGCGAGAGCCGGTCGCGGATGACGACGGCAGCAGCGCCCAGGATGAAGGAGCCGCTCACGTTGATGACAAACGTGGCAATCGGAAAGCCTCGCGCCCACAGGGGCGAGCCGATCCAGATGCTCACGAAGTAGCGGGCGCAGGTGCCGACGGCGCCTCCCAGCGAGAGCAGCACGATTTTATGCGTCAGCAGCCAGGACGCCCAGTTCGCGAGCAGGCCGATCCACTCTCCCACCTGGCAGCCCTCCGTTCACTTGACGATCATGCGGTGGTCGATGCCGGGACGGGCTTGCCGATCACGTTGGTGCTGGACAACGCACGCTACCAGAAGTGCGAGCTGGCGACCGACTTGGCAGCACAGTTGGGGGTCGAGTTGCTGTACCTGCCGTCGTACTCCCCCAACCTCAACTTGATCGAACGACTGTGGAAGTTCGTCAAGAAGGAATGCCTGAGCTCCATCCACTACCACAACTACGAGGCGTTCACCACTGCCATCACCCAGTGTCTGGATGAGTTGCCCACCAAGCACAAGGCTGACATGGGTTCCCTGATCACACATAACTTCCAGACGTTTGAAAACGTGTCAATCTTGGCCGCGTGAAGTATACTCGCGCCCTCCCCGCGCCTTGGTGCGGGAGAAGCACCTTCTCGAACACCGGCCGGGCCGAGCCGCATACCCGCTGCTCCGCCAGCCGGAACTCGTCCTGGATGACTCCCGCATTGACCGATTCGTTCAGCACGGCCGCCACCACGGCGACCTGGCGCCGGTTCTCGGGGCTCCCGGCTTCGGTTACGTAGTCGGCAAGTCGATCGGGGGGCACCTCCACGATGGCCCCGGACTGGGAAATCACCCGCACCACCCACTGCGGCGCCGCCGTCGCCCGCGTGATGATCGCCGTCACCGGCAGCACACCGACCGGGAACACGGCCTGGCCGAGGACGGCGTTCAGGAGCGACGACTTCCCCGACTTGAACTGTCCGAGGACCGCCAGGTCAAGCGGCGAGCCTCCGCCGAACAGCACTTCGCAGGTTTGCAGCGCGGCGCGGAATGAGGCCAGCCCGAACCGTCGGACGACGTCGGCCACCGCAGCGAGGTGCTCGGCCAACGCGTCTGTCATGTCCCCCCTCCGCAGCCCGAACGAGCCGGCCGGAAACGTCCCTTCGAGCAAGTAACGTCCGATGCGCAGCGTCTGTGGGAGCCCTCAACTCCTTGTTCGCGCAGACGAGCACGGGCGGTTCCGGCGATCTCCATCGCCCTTCGCCGGTCGGAACATCTTTAGGGGGTGGAGGTGGTCTGTCAAGGCGAAATCGAGTAAGTTGTCTCACGAAGCAAGCGTTGCCTCACCAGACCGAGCCGCCTCGATCGAGCGGAAAAGCGTTTCCAAGCGGCGCAGAAGCACCGATGGCCCTGTCGCGGCCATTTCCCCCGTACTGGGCCCCGTACATGCTCACGCTGTGGCGCAGGGCGATCTCCTGGCTGGGCGGCATCGACCTGGCCATCCTGCTGGCCGTCCTGGTCGTCGTGGCTGGCGCTCTCGCCTTTCTTCAACTCGCCGGCGCCGTCAACGGCGGAGGCACCCAGCGCCTGGACGAGCGCATCGTCCGCTCCCTGCGAGAGCCGGACAGCCCCAGCACCCCCCTCGGCCCGGCCTGGCTGGCGGAAGTGGGCCGAGACCTCACCGCCCTTGGCGGGGTGGCCTGCCTCTCCCTTCTCTCCGCGGCCGTGGCTGGCTTTCTGCTGCTCTGCCGCAAGCACCACGCGCTGGCCCTGCTGTTGCTCGCCGTCGGCGGCGGGCTCCTGCTCAGCACGCTGCTCAAGAGGATCATCGACCGCCCACGCCCGTCCGTCGTGCCCCACCTGTCTCACGTCGGCTCGAGCAGTTTTCCCAGCGGGCATTCGATGCTGTCCGCCATCGTTTACCTCACGCTCGGCTCCTTGCTGGTCCGCCTCGTTCAGCCGCGGCGCCTGAAGGTCTACTTGCTGGGCGTTGCGCTGCTCCTGACCTTCCTCGTCGGCCTCAGCCGGATCTATCTCGGCGTCCACTATCCCACGGACGTGCTCGCCGGCTGGGCCGCCGGCCTGGCCTGGGCCGTGCTCTGCTGGCTGGTCGCCCGCTTCCTCCAGCGCCGCGGCGCCATCGAAGCGCCGCTTTGATGGGCGTCGCGCATTGGGGAGTGGAGAGGCAGCGACCGGCAGCTCGGCCCCTGACGCAAGGCATGGGAAAGGGGGCCTTCCTCCTCGGTGGTCTTGGCGCGTCCGGTGCGTTGCGGGGCCTGGGATGGGGTAGACGGCACAAGCTCACGTGGGCTGGTCCGGGCGCTTGGGCTTTGGCCGGCTGGTGTTGCGCTTCCTGCTGTCCTTGGGCTCGCCTGAGGCGATGCGCTGCTCGATCTCGGCGAGTGGCTTCCTCCGCTTCTTCGCCGCTGGGGGCGCATCTTCGGCGACAAAGTCCTCGCCGTCGCCTGGCAGTTCTGCCTTCGCGGCAGCGATCAGTTTGGCCTTGGCCCAGGCGTTCAGGCTCATGCCGGCCGCGACAGGCGATCCGGCTGAGCCCGAAGTCCACCTACGCGCACCGCGCCCGCGGCCTCGCGAACGCGTGCGAGCTGTCGAAGTGAAAGGAGGGCGAACACCTCGCGACCCTCGCCGCCGCTCACGCGGGGCTCGGCGAGCTCGAGGACGCCGTCCAGTGGCAGAAGAAGGCCCTGGAGCTTCCCGATTACGCCAAGGAAGAGGGCGAGAAGGCGCGGGCGCGGCTGAAGCTGTATGAGGACAAGAAGCCGGCCCGCGAAGATTGACGCGCGGGTGCGGCCCCCCCGTAGCCGCCGAGCGAAGTTCGGCGGCTACGGGGGGCTGGCTGGCGTTGGTCCTTGGCCGTTCCGCGCCTGAAACAGCCAGTACAGGATCGCCTTCATCTCGAACGGCTTCAGCCCCGGGCGCAGTGACAGAATGCGCGCCGCGATCCCCGCCAGGTGCGGCGCCGCCCAGCTCGTGGCCGGCTCCATCGCGAACGGCCCCAGGTAGCCGCGCGCGTGGGCCTGGAACTCGACCTGATCGGAGAGGTGGTAGGCGAAGTCGAGCGGGCCCTTGAAGGTGCCCTTGTCCACCGACAGCAGCGCCGTGGCGAACGCGGCGGGATAGCTGCGCGACAGCGGGTGCTCGTTGCTGGCGGCGGCGAAGACGAGCACGTCGCGGTAATAGGCGTCCTCGATGGTGCGCAATAGCTCCTGACGGCGCTGCACCTGCTGCAACCGCTGCTCCGGCACGCCCAGCGACAGGTTCACCACCTTGCAGCCCCACGTGTCGATGGCCCAGCGCAGCGCGCGGATGATGACGCGCACGTCGCAGCTGCCCTGCGGGCCGAACACGTCGGCCGAGAAGAGGCGGGCTCGTGGGGCGATCGTCAGCAGGATGTCGGCCACGGTCGTGCCGTGCGGGCTGCTCTGCTGGCCCAGGTACGGCAACGGGGCGGGCTGGTCGTCGCGGAAGGTCCCGCCCTCGATGCGCTCGATCTCGTGGCCGGCGCGGCGAAACTTCTCCTCCAGCAGCGCGCGGTCGATCCCACTGTCGATGACGGCGACGGTGACGCCCTCGCCGGTGGCGCGCGGGTGGTGCAGCAAGTTCTCGGCGGTGAGGAGGGAGAACACCTCGCCGAAGACGTCGCGGTCGGGGGGCCCGTCGCTCACGGCCTGGCCTCCCCGCTCCCGGTCGCGTCGTCGAGGAGCCCGCGCAGGCCCTCGATCAGCCGGGTGCAGTGGTCGATCGCCGGGGGCCCGTAGCGCAGCGAGAGCACCCGGATCGCCTCGGCCAGGCGCAACGTCGGGCCGGCGTCGAGGTCTCCCCCCGTCTGCGCGCTCAGCGTCGCGCGAAGCTGCTGGAGCACCGCGTCGGGCGGCGGGGACTCTGGCCCGGGGGGCGGCGCCAGCGGGCCCGACCTCATCGAACGGGACACCTCGTCGCTGACGTCGCGCGCGGCGGTGAGGGCGTCGAAGAGCACCTGATACATTTGCCGCTCGCCCAGGGCTTGCACGAGCATGTCGCTGCCGAAGTCGGCGACGGCGCGGGCGAGTTGCCGGTCGGCGTCGGTGAAGGCCACCGGCCCGTCGCGCCCCTGCTTGTCGAATAACTCCAGCACCACCTGCAAGCCGGGGGCAACGCGGAGCGGGGCGGCCAGCAGCGAGCGGCGGCCCTTCTCGAACGGCTGCAACTCGAGCGCCCCGGCTGCGGCGGCCTGGTCGAGCCGCTCCATCGTCGCGGGCTCCTCCATCCCCACCACGCTGCCGGCGAGGGAGCGCGAGAACGGCACCAGCTCCACGTCGAGGTGCTGCCCCGCCGTGTCGTAGGCGCGGCAGATTTCGGGGGGCGCCCGCTCTGCTTCGTAACTTCGCGTCAGCAGGGCGCCGTCGCGAGCCCCCGTGGTGCGGACGAGGAAGCGAAACAGGCTGCTGACCGCGGCCGGGAGGGGCACCGCGCCTTGCAGGGCCGAGGCGGTCTGTACGAGCGGCAGTACCTTTTCGACGGCGGACCGGAACGCCTCGAGGCCCTCGCGGACGCGCCGCTCGCGCCTGGCGGGGCGGATGCGGTCCAGTTGTTTGATCACGGCGCGCAGGAAGGTGGTCCGATCGAGATCGTGGTTCTTGTCGAGGTAATCGCGCACGCCCATGCGCATGGCGGTCAAAGGCGTCGCCTGGTGGGCGTAGCCGGTGATCATGATGGCGACGACGTCGGGGCTGAACAGCATCAGGTCTTCGAGGAGCTGTAAGCCATCGTTGCCGGCGCCGAGGTTCCAGTCGAGGATGGCGAGGTCGATGGGATGGGAGTTGGCGATCTGGAGGGCGGCCTCGGCGCCGCTTGCCGTGAGGAGCGTGCAGCCCAGGTCGGCGCCCTGGAGCCAGTCGAGGAACGTCTGCCGAACCGGGCCCTCGTCATCGACGATCAGGATGGTCTCAGCCTGCATGACGGTTCGCCCTCGTGACGCGCCCTTCCCCGGTATCTCTTATAGCACGGCGCGGGAGGGAGGGAAACGGAACAGGGCCTGCGGCTTGGCGAGCCCCTCCCACAATCGCGTGGACAACGAGGCTCGCATCCGGTATACGATCCCTGAACAACTCCTCCGGTAACGCAGGGAAAGTGTGTAGTTCGGATGAAAAGGCGCTGGGCCCGCTTGACGCGGCGGGTGGCGCTGCCCCATCCTGACTGAGGATAGGGATGGTTCCTCGTGGAGGCCCTCACATGTCAACGCTCCAGGGCTTGATCCGACAGGCAGGCGTTGTCCCGATCAAGGGCGGGCAAGTCTGCCTGGTCGCCTCGCGCAGCGGCAAGCGGTGGGTCGTGCCGAAGGGCTGCATGGAGCCGGGCAAGACGGCCGGCGAAGTGGCGCTCCAGGAAGCCTGGGAGGAAGCCGGGCTGATGGGCTTGCTCTCGCCCGAGCCGATCGGCAGCTACGTCTACGAAAAAGACGGCTTCACCTGCTACGTCGCCGTCTTCCTGCTTCAGGTGACGGGGACCGTGGACAATTACCCCGAAAGCAGCGTCCGGCAGCGCTGCTGGTTGCCCTACTCGCAGGCCATCCTGCGCGTCGAGGACGGTGGGCTGCGCGAACTGATTCGCGGCGCGACGGCCCAGAGAGCGGGGTAACCGCGAGGGCCCCGAAAGGTTTAGCGACGCTTCGCAGAAGTGTTGCCTCACCGCCTCCCTCCGGTCGCACACGCGACGCGAAACCCGAACCGATCGTTCCGGCTCGTCGGCTCGCTGTAGCCGCGGAAGGCGCTGCGGCTCACCCAGGGGTGGAAGCTGTAGTCCCCGCCGCGCATGCAGTGGGCCGTGCCGTTCTTCGGCCCCGTCGGGGCCTTGGCCGGACTGCTCGCGTAATAGTCCTTGTCGTAGAAGTCGGCGCACCACTCGCGCACGTTGCCGTGCATGTCGTAGAGCCCCCAGGCGTTCGATTTGTACGAGCCGACTCCGGTCGTCCGGCGCAGGTTCGGGCCGATCGGCGCCCCCCCGTAGGGGCTCGTTCCGTCGAAATTGCCCTGCGTCGAGGTCGCGGACTTCCCCCAGGTGAAGGGCGCGGACGACCCGGCCCGGCAGGCATGTTCCCACTCCGCTTCCGTCGGCAGCCGATACGTCCTCCCCGCTGCCGCCTCCCGAGGCAACGCGGCCAGCTTCTTGCAAAACTCCTGCGCCTCGAGCCAGGTGACGCTGTCCACGGGAAAGCGCGTGGTGTCCAGCCCCGCCACCTGTCCCCGGCCGGCCCCACTCGCTGCGAAGTGGCTGGGGTTGTTGCCCATCACCTTCTGATACTGGCCCTGCGTCACCTCGTGCGCGCCGAGGTAGAACGGCTGCACGATCTCCACCTCGTGCTGGTGCTCATCGGGCTTGTGGGATCCTTCCTCCTTGGGTGACCCCATCAAGAACTTGCCCTTGGGGACCAGCACGAACTTCATCCCGATCGAGTTGGTCGTGTCGCGCGCCGGCTTCAGCGGCGCCGGGGCCGCCCGCACGTGCACCAAGGCACAGGCGAGGAAGGCCAGCACCGCCCCGCCCAGCAACCCGGCACTCTGGCGCGCCATCAGAAGCCCTCCTCGCTCTTGTGAGAGGAACTGCCTCACTCTCCCGACGACGCTGGCGCGCCCGGCGTTTCCGCGTCCTTGGGCAATTCCTTGCTGCCGACGATGGTGAGGTTAAGGCCGATCTGCACCGGCACGCGCACCTCGTTGACGGTCAGGGTGATCTTCCCGTTGAGATACCACCCGAGCGACCCGGTCGCGAACTCTTTCACTTCCGCGTCCATCTCCTGATTGCCGATCGTGATCTTGACCGGAGCGGCCTTGGCCCGGAAGTCGGCTCGGGTGATCGGACAGGTCGTTTTCTTGGCCATGACCATGCTCTCCCGGTCAGCTTTGCACAGGTTCGATGAAAAAGGGCGTCTTGGTGGCACGTGCCAGAGCGCCCATGCCCTCACGATGGCGCAGATCCTAAAGCAATGGCGTTCGGCGCTCAAGAGGAAGCCGCCCTCACTCCCCGACCGCTTGCCGCATCATCTCTCCCAGCGCGCCCTCCACGGCCGCGAGCACCGAACGATGCGGCAACCGACTCCCCGCCCGCGCCACCGCGCTGCCGTCGCGCGGAAGTGACAGCGTCACGCTCCGCGGCCACGCCCCCATCTGCTGGCGCAGCGCCGCCGCCGCGAGCACGAGCCGCACCTGTTGCTCCTTCCACCGCACCTCCGCGGCCCCGGGCTCGAATCGGAAGAAAAGCACGTTCCAGCGCCCGCCCTCGTCCTGCCACAGGTGGTCGATGCGCCCCAGCACGGCCGGCAGCCCCTCGCCCACTCGGAGCAGATACTCCACGTCGCGCCGCAGGACTACCGCTCCGGCGAGCTGGCCGCGCAGCTCCGAGCGCGCCAGGCGCTCCAGCAACCGCTCGGCCTCCCGGCTGTCGCCGTTCTGCGCCAGAGGGCCCGCGCCAGGGCAGAGCGCGGCCAGCAGTGGCCGCCAGCCGTCTGCCTCGCGGAAGTCCCAGCGCCCCAGGACCGCGCGCACGACGCGTTCCACGCTCGAGGGCGCCGGCTCAGTCGGCCCGCCCGCGCCTTGCAACCGCGCCTCGACTTCCTCAACCCCCACCGATCGCGGGCCCCGCCGCGCCGGCGGCGCGGCGGGGAGCTCCAGCACGCCCTCCACCTTTGGTCGCTCTCGCGTCTTGGGTGCCCCGGCCCCTGCGAGGGGGGGGCGCGAATCGTCGTGGACGCACACCGATGGCCGGCGCACGAGAGGCACGTCGTCGGCCAGGCAACGCCCGGACGTCAGCTCGAAGCGCTCGGCGAGCGTCATCATCCACGGCCCGACGGGTTGATACTTCTCCGGCAGCGCGGCCGAGAGCACGAGGTAGTCGCGCGGCCGGGTGGAGGCGACGTAGAGCGTCCGCAGGTCTTCGTGCCACTCTTCGAGATCGGTGTTCGCCTGCCACAACCGATAGGCGAAGTCGGGAAAGGCAGGAGCGTCCTCTTCCTCGGGCGAGCGCGCCACGCAGCCGAGGCCCGCGCTCCACTCCGCGATGGGCCGGCTGGAGCCGCCCCCGATGGCCGCCAGGTCGGGGACGAACACGACGGGGAACTCCAGCCCCTTGGCCTGGTGGATGCTCATGAGGCGCACCACGTTGGCGTTCTCCGGCTGCGTCGCCGCCTGCTCCTCCCGGGGCTGGTTCTTCACGAGGTCGCCCAGCCGGGCGATCAGCTCCGCCAGGCCGAACAGCCCCGACCGGTCGAATGTCCGCGCCAGGTCGATCAGCTTCCAGAGGTTGGCCAGTTTGCGGTCGGCCAGGTGCTCGAACTGCGTCGCCGCGTCGTAGCCCGAATCGGCGAACAGTTCCCCAAGCAGCAGGGCGATCGGCAGCCGATCCTTCCGCTCGCGCCAGCGCTGGAGGTTGGCGCGTGCCCGACGCACGGCATCGAGCTGATTGTGCGGCAGCGTATCCTCGGTCGCCGGGTCGAGGAGCCCCGCCCACATCCCGCCAGGGTGCCGGCTCAGGACGAACAGCCCCTCGTCGCTAACGCAGCAGAACGGCGAGCGCAGGGCCCCCGCGAGGCTGACGGCGTCCTGCGGGTTTTCCAGTGCCCGCAGCAAATTGAGGATGTCGTAGATCTCCTGCTGGGCAAAGAAGGCGCGGCCGCCAACCAGGTAGTAATCGAGGCCGGCGCTCCGCAGGGCGGACTCGTAGAGGTGGACGTTGCTCATCGCTCGAAACAGCAGCACCACGTCGCCGGCGCGCACCGGCCGGAGCTCGCCTTGCTTCGCAGGGCCCTCGCGCTCCACGACGAGCTCCTCGCGCCCGATCATGGCCGCGATTCGGCTAGCGATCCAGCCTGCCTCGACCATGCGCGCCTCGCCGACGCTGGCGCCGTCGGGCCTCGGCGACCACAGAAATTCCACGCACGGCCCCGGATTCACCTGGGGCTCAAACGCGACCAGTGGCTCGTAGTCGGTCAGCGCCTTGCCGAGCAGGGCGTTGACGAAATCGAGGACGGCGGGCTGGCTGCGGAAGTTGACCGTAAGCCCCTGCCGGCCGTCGTGCGACATGCGGCGGCGCAGGCCCTGAAAGAGCGAGGCGTCGGCGCCGCGAAAGCGATAAATCGACTGCGAATGGTCGCCGACCGCGAACAGTCGTCCCGCCGTGAGCCCGGCGCCACACAGGTACTCGACGAGCTCCATCTGCACCGGGTCGGTGTCCTGGAGCTCGTCGATGAGAAGGAAGCGGTAGCGGTTTTGCAGTCGGGCGCGCACCTCGGCCCGGTCGCGCAGCAGGTCGCGGGCCAGCACCAGCAGGTCCTGAAAATCGACGACGCCGTGCGAATGCTTGCGGTCGCCGTAGGCCCGCCTCACCTCACTCGTCACGTTCAGCAGCCGCCTCCCCACCTCCACCGCCGCTTCGAGCCCCTCTCCCGGGTCGGCGAAGCGCTCCAGCCCCCGGCCGCGCAGGTCCTCGCGAAACTCTTCAAACGCCTTCTTGATCTGTTCGTAGACGTCCGGGTCGGGCCACGCCCTGGCGCCCACGCGCCCGACCTTGGCGGCCTCCGCCAGCGCCTTCACCGCCGCCCCGAGGTCGGCCGCCTGGGCCAGGTTCGGCAGTTCCCGGAGAAGGAGAGCGACGTTTTCTGTCATCGGCCCCGGCAGCGGCGGATGGGCTCGCAGCAGGGGAACGACGCGCGCCAGCGCGGGGCGCGAGCTGAGCAGAAAGGCGACGTGGCGCGGCAGGAGCACCTCGCGGGCGTGCCTGACCCACTCGTTCGCGATCTTCTCGGCGGGCGCGTCGAGCCATTGCTGCCAGGCGCGCTCGTCCGAGGCGTCGAGCAGGTGCGACACGCCCTCGCCGACGGCGCGCCAGCCATACAGCAGCACGAGTTGGCGCAGGTCTTCGCCGGCCTGGACCTGCGCGGTCAGCAGGCGTTGCAGACAGGCGCTCGACGCCTCGGACTCCAGGTTGATCGCGAGCACGCCTTCGAGGACGTCGAAACGCGGGTCGATCCCCGCCTCGATGGCGTGCTGGCGCAACAGGGTCCCGCAAAAGGCGTGGATGGTGCTGATCGGCGCCGACTCCATGGCGCGCAGGTGCCGTGCCCACGTCTCGGCCTCCTCGTCGGTCGCGGCGCCGCGGAGGTGGGCGCCGATCGCCTGGCGGATGCGCCGGCGCATCTGCCGGGCGGCGCGCTCCGTGAAGGTGATGGCGACGATTTGCCCGACCTCGGCGCCGTCGGCGCGCAGGTGTGAAAGGTAGCGCTCGGTCAGCACGTGGGTCTTGCCGCAGCCCGCCCCCGAGGAGAGCACGACGGAGACGTCGCGCGTGGTGACGGCGCGCCGCTGCTGCTCGGTGAGGTTGGCCATGCTCTGCCTCCTTGGCCGCACGCTTCTTCGAAGCGTCGCTAAACGGGAAGAACGCCCCGAGCGGGCGCGCGCAGCCTCAGCAGCGTCACCTCGGGCCGGCACAGGTAGCGCACCTGATGCTCCCCGCTCAGTCCCCGGCTCACCTGCAACAGCGTGGGCGGCACGTCGAACGTCCCGCAATCGTAGCGCCGACCATACCGACTCGGCACCAGGATGGAGCCGAACGGCGGAACGCGCACCTGTCCGCCATGCACGTGCCCGCTCAGCATCAGATCGACCTTCGCCCGCCGGGCCCAGGCGACGTTGTCGGGCGTGTGGCTGAGGAGCAGCCGGAACGGCCCCTCGGGGCAGCCCGTCAGGTCGGGCGCCGGCAGCGCCCAGGGCCCCTCGTGACCGATGACCACGAGAGGCCGGCCGCGCACCTCGATCTGCTGCCAGGCGTTGCTCAGGACGTTCATGCGCAGCTTGCGCAGCCGGCGGCGGATGAGCGGCGCGTCATACCAGTAGTCGTGATTGCCCAGGATGGCGAAGGCGGCCACCTGCCAGCGCAGCCGACCGAGGACGGGGACGATCCACGTATGGTGCTTCCAGCTATCGGCGACGTCTCCTGTGATCGCCACGAGGTCGGGGGCCCACTCGGCGCAGCGGTCGGTGACGTAGCGATAATACTCCCGGCTCGGCGTGCCCTTCAAATGGAGATCGCTGAGGTGCAAGATCGTGAGCCCGTCCCACTCGACCGGGAGCCGGGCCGGCGCCAGCGTGCGCTCGATCAGCTCAAGCTGAAACGCCTGGTTGCCCGGCAGGAGCGTCAGCCAGCGGTGCTTGTCCTGACCGATCGGCTTGTGTCCCAGTTCCTTCGCCACGTCGATGGCGCGCACCCGCAGTTCCAGGACCGGCTCGCGGCGCAGCAGGCGGTAGGCCGTCACCGCCGGCAACCAGACGCAGGCCGTAAGCGCGCACAGGCCAACGTACCCGGCGACGACGAGTTGCCACACGGGGGCCGACGCGAGGTCGAAAACTCCGTCGAGAGAAGGCCCCCAGGCCCAGACGAGCAGAGCCGGGAAGGCAAGCACGAGCAAAGCATGGGCCCCGTGGACGACGTCGCCCATCTGCTTGGGCAGGCGCAAGCCGTAGAACCAGTTGTGGCTCCCAATCATCAGAACGAGGTGGCCCAGGCAGGCCGCTCCTCCGAGGACTGCGGATGACAAGGTGACAGGGTGACAAGGTGACAAGGTGACAAGGTGACAAGGTGACAGGGTGATAAGGTGATAGACAGACGTCATTGGTCGCTCCGCACGGCTTTCGTCCTGGCCTGAGCTCCCGGTCCGATCGGGAGGCCCTCCTCTTTCACCCGATCACCCTGTCACCCTGTCACCTTGTCATCGGAGGAGGAGGAGGAGAGGTTGGCCAGGGCGTCGCGCAGTTGATCGACCCGGAAGGGCTTGAACAGGACGTGACGCAGGCCCTCCGCGCGCGCCTTCACCAGCGAGTGGCTCGGGTCGTAGCCGTAGGACGTCATGAGGATGACGCGCGCCTGGGGCTGGGCCTCGCGCAAGCGGTGGTAGGCGTCGTGGCCCGAAAGGTCGGGCAAGCGGATGTCGGCCAGGATGGCGTCGTAGGTGCTGAGCCGGGCCATGGCGATCGCCTCGCGCCCGTCGCGGGCGGTCTCGACAATGCAGCCCCAACGGCCGAGCAGCCCGTGGGCGGAGCGCCGCACGCGGTCGTCGTTGTCGGCGACGAGGACGCGCACGCCCTTGAGCGGTGGGGCGGGCGGGCGCGGGGTGCCGGGCTGCGGGCGCTCCGGCGCGATGTCTTCGCCCACCTTCTGAATGCTCTGCTTGATCAGGCGCGCGTTGGCGACGATCTTGCGGATCTTGTCGGCCATCTCCGGCTCGTGCCCGATGTAGCGGTCGAGCATGGCGGTGGCGTCGGCGAGGATGTCATCGACGGGCAGCGCCACCTCGCGGTTGACCGCCTCGACCGACTGCTGGACGGTGCTGGTCTTCTCGGCGGAGAGGAGCTCGAGGGTGTTGATGGCGGCGGCGACCGCGTGGCTGAAGATCTCGGCGAACTGCAGGTCGTCCTCGCCAAAGGCGTTGGGGCGCGGGCTCTCGATGTTGAGCGTGCCGATGGCGCGATCCTGGAAGATGAGCGGCACGGTGAGCGAGCTATGCGCTTCGGGCGCACCCCGCAAGTAGAGCGGATCGGCCTGGGTGTCGGGACAGAGGTGGCTCGTGCGCGTGGCGGCCACGAAGCCCGTGACGCCATTGCCCTCGGCCCGGGCGAACAGCACGCGCCCCGCGGCCTCGGAGGTCATGCCGTCTTGCAAAAGCGGTTCGAGTTTGCCGGTGGAGAGGTCGAGCAGCCGGACCTCGATGACCTCGTAGTGGAGCAGGTCGTGCGTAAGCCGGCGGATGTTCGACTTGAGCAACTCGATGCGCTCGGCGACGCTCATGTCGGCGACGTGAGCGGGGGCCAGGGCGGTGAGCTCGCGGCCTGCCTTGTGGAGGGCGTCGAGCTTCTGCTGCTGCTGCACCAGGGCGGTCACGTCGTGGGCCAGCGCGAGGAAGAGGGGCTGATCGCCGGCCGCGGGGGTGCTGGTCG
Organism: Gemmatales bacterium; assembly: GCA_038239195.1. Classification (GTDB taxonomy): domain Bacteria; phylum Planctomycetota; class Planctomycetia; order Gemmatales; family Gemmataceae; genus JBBSEZ01. Next base: position 6,830 of record JBBSEZ010000019.1, on the reverse strand, counting down.
GGTCGGCGTCGTGGAGGGGCGTGACGTTCAACTCGAGGGTGCGTTTCCCGCCACACTGGAGCCGGGTGGTGAAGCGCGAGGGGCCTTCGGAAGGGTCGTGGTTGTGCCGGGGGAGGCGGGGGACGGCGAGGGCGGTGTGAAAGGGGCAGTAGTCGGGGCCCGCCCCTTCGGGCGAGCCGAGGGCTTCGTAGAAGCCCCGGCCGAGTACGGGGCCCTCGCACCACTCCCGGAAGGCGGGGTTGGCCCAACGGATGCGAAGGTCGAAATCGACGACCGCGATGCCGTCGGGAACGGCGGCGAGGATGCGCTGGGCCTGGTGAAGGGTGCGCAGCGTGTCGAGGAGCGTGGGGGAGCGCAGATCGGCGACGAGGGCGTCGAAGGGCTGGCGGCGGAGGGCGGTGAGGGCATCGGCCCAGGAGGCGACCTCGACGATTTCACTTTCCTCGCAGCGGGTGAGGTGCGGCGCGAGGCTCGCGCTGCTGCCGAGAACGAGGAGGCGTGGTCGCGACACGGTGTCACCCCGAGGAGGCCCACTGCCCCCTCCGTTCGCCGGGACGGAGGGCCGCTGACAAGGGGGACGGCCCGTGCGGTAAACTAGTGCTCCGTCCAAGCTAAATTTTCGGGTGCCGCGGGGTCCATCTTGTGCGGGGACCAGCAATCGGCGGCATTGGCAATCCGAAAATTTAGCTTGGACGGAGCACTAGGGGGATTATAGGGCGGAGTGAGGTGTAGCACAAGGCGGCGGGGAGGCTCAGGTGCCGGGGTAGAGGGCGTTGACGGTCAGTTCGACGACCTCCTGGTCGCCAAGGTAGCGTGCCTCGAAGAACTGATGGAAGCCGGCGAACCCAAGCAGGGGCTGGCGCTGCAAGACCGGAGTGAAGGCCACCCAGCCCACCCACTCTCGAAACTCCTGCCCGTCCGTCACCCGCAAGGCCACCTGCGCGTACCGAACCTGGACGGGCGCGCCAGCGATTCCGACCGCTTCGCCGAGTGGTGCGTCGGTCAGGTCAAGGCCGATCCGGTTCGCCGCGACTTCGGGGAATACCGTATCATCAGCCCCCGTGTCCAGAAGTGCGTTCTCGGTGTAGGCCCCAGCCGAACCGACCAAGGTCACGCCGATGAGGGGGCGAGGTCGAACCGACCGACCCCCCAACGATATCACGGGCCGACGAGTTGGCAGCAGGCGATACGAGAAACGCATGGTCATCAAGAGCGCCTCTCAACCGGCCGCAATGAACTCAAACACGACGCGGTGAGGGTCGATCCCGGCAGCAACCAGTTGCTCCCAGAGCCGCTCTCGGTCTTCGGCGCTGTCGAGGATGCGGGCCCCGTCCCAGCTCCAGGCGACGAAACGCCCCACGTACTTGGCCAGTTCTTCAGCGGGAAACTTGGCCACGTTTTGCAGGTGTTCCGCGCTCGACCAGGGGACGTCAAAGCGTCCGGCGTTCATCGTCCCACCTCATTCGACAAACGAAAAGACGGCGTCTTGCGGGCCCACCCCCAGTGGTCATCAGCTTGTCCGGCACGGTGCTCTCATCCCCGTCAGGCGCGACGATACGATTGTCTGCAAGGCAGGACTGGGAGCACGGCCATCTCCTTTCAATTCTCCCCGACCGAGCCCCCCAACGTCAAGGCAGCCCCTACAATGCCCCTATCACCCGGAGAGGCGAAACATGCGCATAAGGCTGTCGTTCCTTCTCCCAGCGCTCCTGAGCGCGTCCCTGCTCGGCCCTGTGCGTGCCGACGAAGCAACTCTGGAAGACGGCCGGCGCCTCGCCGGCGCCCTTCGCCTCGACAAGACAGGCAAACTCGTCTTCGCCCCCCAGGCCGGCGCTCCGGTGTCGCTCGCAAAAATCGCCGAAGTCCGTGCGACGGCTGCCGATCTGCCCGTTCGCATGGGGAGCGCCCGGCGACTGCGCCTGGCGGACCGCCAGCAACTCACCGGGGCGTTTCTCGGGCTGGAGAAGAAGGGCCTGGTGCTCCGGCCGGCCTGGGCGGACAAGCTCCAGGTGCCGCGCGACGGCGCGGGCGCCCTCTCCCAACTTCCCGGCTGGCTGGGGCTGGTCGAGGACGACCTTTGCGCCGTTGGGAAGGGATGGAAGACGGCCGGCTCCCCAGCCGGGGGCCCCGCAGGCGTACAACTCGAGAAAGCAGGCCAGTCGCTCTCCCACGCCGCGCCCCCTGCCCTGATCGCAGGTCGCATCGGCGTGACGTTCGAGGCAAGGGAAGGCGCCGGTGGCGCGCGCTGGCTGCTCGAGGCGACCTTCGCGGCGAAGGCTGGCCCGCAGGTGCTGCGCATCGCCGTCGCGAGCCCGGGGGGGCACTACCAAGTCGAAGCCGTCGGCCTGGAGGGGACCGCCCTGCGCGTGGCGCGTTCGGCCGGCCCGCACCGATTGGTCGTGCGGTTCTCGCCTCGGTCGGTGCGCGTCGAGTGCGACAACGAGGTGCTGTGGTACAACCTCGAAAAGGGAACGGGAGGAGCGCTGACGGACGCGAGCATGAAGTGCCTCGCGGCGGACAAGGGCGGCCCCTCGAAAGGGGCGGTTGTGTGGACGGACTTTCGCGTGGAGCGAGAGCTCGCGGAGCTGCCTCGCCCCCCAGGCGACCCCACCCAGGACGAGTTGTGGCTGGCGACGGGCGATCAAGTGTTCGGCAAGGTTGTGCGGGCGGATCGCCAGGAGATCGCGCTCGAGGGTCGTTTCGGCACGCGCACCTTCGCCTGGTCGGAGTTGCGCGGCTGGTTTCCGCGCCGCGCGGCAGGCCCTCCCAAGGTCATCGAGGGACAGGCAGTGCGCCTCGGCCTGCGGAATGGCCTCACCGCCGACGAGGACGTGCTAAACGGCGTCGTGACGGCGCTGGACGAGAAACACTTGGCCCTGCGCCACGCGCTGCTCGGCGAGGTGCGAATCGACCGGCGCTTCCTGGCGCGCGTGCGGCCTCGGTGAATGGTTGTCGATGGCGCCCAGCCCGGCTACGCTGAAGGGCGGGTGGCTAGCTCCTACCCAGCGCTGCACAGGGACTGACCAGCCGGGCCGCGGGCCCTCCGGTGCCCGTCGGGCGACACGGGCCCTTCCGGCGAGCGGCACGGTCTTTGCCGCTCGGTTTATTTGTTTGTTCCCGGTCCCACCGACCCGCTTCGAGCAAGGAGAAATGCCCGTGAATCGACCCGAGCGAATTGCGCCTCTGGTGCTGGCCGCCCTCGTGGCCCTTGCCCTCGCCCTGCCGGCGCCCGCCGCGGACTACGGCCCCACCTCCAAGGACGTCAATGCCGTGCGCGACAAGGCCGTCACCTACTTGCGCGGCAGCCAGGCCAAGGACGGGAGCTTCTCCCCCAAGTTCGGCCCCGGCGTGACCGCCCTCGTCGTCGCCGCCATGTTGCGGAATGGCCACGGCGCCGATGACCCGCTCGTTGCCAAGGCCCTGAAGTATCTCGAAAAGAACGTTCACAAGGACGGCGGGGTCTACGAGAAGCGCCTGCGCAACTACACGACGAGCGTGGCCGTGATGGCCTTCAAGGACGCCAACAAGGACGGGAAGTACGACACGGTCATCAAGAACGCCGCCGCCTATCTCAAAAAGCTGCAAAACGACGACCCGAGCGGAAAGGCCCTCAACCTGGGCGGGGTCGGCTACGAAGGCAAGGGCAAGGCGGACCTGTCCAACACGCAGTTGTTCCTGGAGGCCCTTCTCGCCGCGGGCGTGCCGAAGACGGACCCCGCCGTGCAGAACGCGCTGAAGTTCATCAGCCGGTGCCAGAACCTCCCCGGCGAGGCCAACGACCTGCCCTTCGCCAAAAAGGCCAAGCCGAAGGACAAGGGCGGGCTGACCTACACTCCCCTCGACCCCGACGACAGCCCCCACGCCACCGGCGACGGCGGGCTGCGTTCGCTGGGCGCCATGAGCTACGCCGGGCTCAAGAGCTTCCTCTACGCCGGCGTCGCCAAGAACGATCCGCGGGTGGTGGCGGCCGTCGATTGGGTGCGCCGCAACTACACGCTGGAAGAGAACACCGGCCAGGGCAAGGCGGGCCTGTTCTACTACTACACCACCTTTGGCAAGGCGATGGAGGCCTGGGGCGAGGAGCCCTTCAAGGACGCCAAGGGCAAGCCCCACGACTGGCGCAAGGAGCTGTTCGAGGCGATCCAGAAGCGCCAGTTGCCCAACGGCAGTTTCCTCAACAAGGGCGACAAGACCTATGGGGAAATGGACCCCAACCTCGCCACCGCGTTCGCGCTGCTCAGCCTCAGCTACACCAAGACTTCCAAGAAGTAGTCCTTAGCCCGGAGCAAAGTCACGCCACGTCGCCGCTTGCGGCTTAGCGTTCCGGCCACGAAGGCCTCGGTCGCTAAGCCGCAAGCGGCGAACTATCGACGCGGGAGAGAGCCAATGTCCCTTCCCTGTCCGCCCGCCCTCGTCTTCCGGCTCCTGGTGGTGGGGCTGGCCGCCCTGGCCCTCGGACGGCCGGCGCAGGCCGATCCCTTCGACCTCTACACCAACGTCGCTCTCGACAAGCTCGTCGAAAGCAAGAACGTGAAAGAGGTGAAGCAGCTCACGCCCCGCCTCATCATCGAGCACGACCGCGTCCTACCGGGCATCGCGTCCACGTTCGTCGTGGTCAAGACCAACGGCGGGCGCTACGCCAAGTTGCTCCTCCACCAGGCGAAGCAGAAGATCGGCGCCGACAAGACGGTGCCCATCCTTCTTGTCGAGCGCTACGTCACCTACAAGGACGGCGAGGAGCGCACCGTCCTGGCGAGCGGCAAGGACCTGTCGCTCTACCCGGGCTTCCGCGTCAGCTTCGACCTCGGTCAGGTCGTGCCCAAGGCGCTGGGGGGCGACGTCCGCTTCGTCGTCAAGGGCGAGAAGATGTACGCCGAGCCCGTCGGCAAGGCCCGCCTCTTCCTGGTCACGCGGGCCCTCGACCTGGCGCCGAAGAAGGGCGGAAAGTTCGTCATGGGCGAGAAGGTCGAGCCCAAACATTTCAACGGGTCGTTCAAGCTCTACGACGACGGCCGGCGCTCCGGGAGCCTCAAGCTAAAGGTCGATGCGGAGGGCAACGTGAGCGGCGCGTACTATTCGGACAAGGACGGGTCGAAGTACGTGGTGAAGGGCAAGGTCGGCAGCCCGGCGCACGCGATCGAGTTCCGCATCCTCTTCCCGCGCGTCGAGCAGACGTTCAAGGGGCTGCTGTTCACCGGCAACGGCAAGGCGATGGCGGGCACGTCGCGGCTCGTCGAGCGCGAGACGGGGTTTTACGCGATCCGGGAGGAGTAGGAGCGAGAAGCACGCCGCTCAAGGCTTGCCGGCAGGACCAGCGCCGGAACGCAGCAGGCGTTTCGCCTCCTCGTCCAGGCGGTGGACGTCATCGCCAGCGGCGCGGTTGGCCAATGCCCAGGCGTGTGCCTTGTCGTACCAGCGACGGGCCTCCTCACGGTTGCCCAGGCGCGCGTTGGCCATCGCCAGGTAGAGCCAGTTGTAAACCTCCAGGCCGGGCCGGCACAAGGGCAGGGAGCGCTTCAGGGCAATGATCGCGCCGGGGTCGTCTCCCGAGGCATGACGAGCGACCCCCAGCGTGTTCCAGGAACTACCGTCGCTCGGCGCCAGGGCGATGGCCCGCTCGGCGTAACCGACCGCCTCGGCCGGGCCCCGGAGGGGCTTGTCCTCCGAGGTGACCAGGACCCACGCCAGGTTGTTGAAGCCTCGATGGTCGTCGGGGGCCAGGCGCAGGGCCGCGCGGAAATGCGTTAGCGCCTGCCGAAAGGCCGTGCGCCCTTCCTCGATACGTCCTTGCTCCCGCAGACTCTGCCCGAGATGGTTGTAGGCCTGCGCCAGCTCCTGACGGTAAGTGGCGTCCTGGGGAAACTCATCCACCAGCGCGGTCAGGGTGCCGATCGCCTTGCGGAAGGCGCGGCGCGCCTGGTCGGGGCGGCGGGTGAAGCTGTGGAGGACCCCTACGTGAAGGTAGGCGTAAGCGGTTTCGAGACGCACCAGTGGGTCGGCGCTGTCTTCGTCGATGAAGGAGCGGAACGAGCGGAGGGCGTGCTCCGACACCTCCTCCCGCAGAGGGCGCAGCAGCGGCACGTCCCGGTACGCTGGCGACTCGAGCTTCAGGGGCGCCTGGAGCAAGGCCCCGAGGGCCCGCCGGGAGCGATTGGCCGCATGCTGCCGCTGGCGATTCGCGTCGGCCAAAGCGGCCTGCGCCTGGGCCGCCTCGCGGGAAGCAGAGAGGGCAAAGTTGGTCGAGATGGCTGTGCCCAGCACGAGCAAGGCAAGCACGACCGCCATCAGCCCGGCCACCACGGGGTTGCGCCACGCCCAGCGGCCGGCCCGCTCCAGGCGATGCGCCGGCCGGGCCTGGATCGGCTCGCCGCGAAGAAAGCGGTCCAGGTCGTCCGCGAGGGCCTCGGCGCTGGGGTAGCGCTTCGCCGGGCCCTTCTCCAGGCAGCGCAGGCACACCGTTTCCAGGTCGCGCGGCACGCTCGCCTGGAGCTGGCGCACGGGCACGGCGTCGCGCGTCCGCACCTGCTCCAACGTGGTCAGGGCGGTCGGCGCCTGGAAGGGCGGTCGCCCCGTCAGGCACTGGTAGAAGATCGCGCCGAGGGCATGGACGTCGGTGGCCGGGCCGACGGCCTGAACGTCGCCCGCAGCCTGCTCGGGGGCCATGAACCCGGGCGTCCCGATGACCTGCCCGGTCCGCGTGGCCGGCACGTCGGCGTAGAGGAAGCGGGCGAGCCCGAAATCGGTGATCTTGGGGACCGGGTTGACCGGGGAGGTCGGCGGATGACTGGGGGTTTGGGCCCCCTGCTTGTGGGGCGACCCCGCGCGGGGCC
>JBBSEZ010000018.1:0-44216 GCA_038239195.1 Gemmatales bacterium | reverse complement strand
CGTCATTTCCGCCGGCAGGCTCGCCATCCCGATCCAAACGACCGTCAGCTTGCCGCCCTTGAATTCCAGCCGCAGGGCCGCTTCGGTAGAGCCCTCGGGCCGCACCAACTCCCAGGCCCCCTCCAGCCTGGCCAGCTCCTTCCGGGCCGCTTTGTCGTCCGGCGGGGCTGCCGCCGGGGAAGAGCCGCCCCCGAGCGCCACCACTACCGCCGCGAGCAGGGCCCACCGATAGAGCATGATGACCTCCCCAGCCATGACCTTGTTGTCCTTCCGACCGGCCTGTATCGGCCTCCTTCCCAGGCTACCACACGCCCCCGAGCTCTCCAAGGTGGTGGCCCTCACATCGACCTGTCGCGCCGTCGGCTGCGAGGTGGCCCGCCACGGTTTGGAGGCAAGGCCCGCTCCCCCCCATCGAGCCATTCCAGGGCGCCGACTCGGTCGCATCGCCCTGGCCATCGGCGCTGCCCTCGCGGTGCAGTCCCCCTCCATGCTCCTCGGCGTGGCTCGGCCTCCGCATGGTCGATCGAGTGCAATACCGCTGGCAGACCTGAGCGCCTCAGCTCGCCACAGGCCCCCTCTCACAAGTCCCGTGCTGATGGTGATAAGAGAGTGAGGGCCCCCGAGGGGCGAGGCAAGGGCCAACCTCCTCTGCCCTTCGCGAGGATCGGATCGCCGAGGCCCTCGCCCTGGTCTTCTCGTGGACGGGCCGGCTCTCGCAGCAGGGCAAGGACGTGCGCGCCTTCCCCACGGCCATCGCTGCTTACCCGACCCGTGCCGTGAAGTCCGGGCGGAAGCTCTGTAGCAGCAAGCAGCCGCGCGACCCGCTCTGCCCGCTGGCCCAGGCCCGGCACGGCTTTGTCTGCGGCTGCCTCAGGGCGACGATGCGGCTCACGATTGCCCTCGGGGCTGGTCATCTGGAATTGTCGGTCACAAGGCCCGGCCGGCGCCGAACGAGAAGGTGGGCACGGTGCCAACGCAATCGGGCCGACGCCCGCCTCGACCCCACCCCCCAATGCCGCTCAGCGGCAAGGACCTTTCCATGCTTTCCCTTCTCTGGCGTTTCCGTTCCCGCGCCCGCCGTTCTGGCCCGGCCCGGGCCGACCGCCGAGTCAGGCTGTCTCTCGAGGCCCTGGAAGACCGCCTGGTGCCGGCCATCACCGACATGACCCAACTGGCCGCGCTCTTCCCCACGCCCACCCAACCGGCCCACCTGTACGTGAACTTCGACGGTTTCGACGGCAACTAGCTGGGAGACCACCGCGACGTCCGGGCCTTCGACGGCAGCGACCGGGACGTGCAGAGCATCCTCTTCCGTACCTCGGAGTTCTTCGCTCCCTTCAATGTCGAGGTCTCACGCCTCTCCGGCAAGAGCAACTTCGACGCCGGCAACGGCAGCACGACCATCTTCATCGGCGCCGACACGAACAACGTCCAGAACGGCGTGAAGATCGCCTACGCGCACTCCGGCCTCTACGGATCGGACTTCCCTGGGCAGTTCCACGATGGCCTCGACGGCCAGCCGCACGCGCCTAACAGCAACCCGTTCGACCTGGCCTGGGTGGACCCGGTGGGGCAGGACAACGACGGCAACTGGGTGCAGGTGTGGGACACCGCCCAGATCAGCCGCGACGTCGCCCACGAGGCCGGGCACACCTTCGGGCTGGCCCACGTTCTGTCGAGCCCCAGCGAGGAGATGATGAGCTACAACGCGCCCAACACGCGCTTCGCCAACCTCACCTTCACCATCACCACCCTGGACAACTTCGGGGACGGCAAGCCGGCCCGCCCCAACCCGAACATCCAGCCCAGCTGGGACGGCACCGACGTCGTGACGCAGAACTCGTTCACCTACCTCCAGACGATCCTGGGGAGCCGGCCGGACGACGGCAACGCTCACGTGGCCCACACGGGGAGCGTCGATCCGACCGCCTACGTCGCCGCGACCGACCTGAGCGGCGCTGGGGAGGCCCAGGGCACCATCGCCCGGCTGGGCGACTACCAGGTCTATTCCTTCACCGGATCGGAGGGGCGCCTCTTATTGCAAGTCCAGGCCACGGCCTCGGACGATGGGGGCCCCACTCTGGTCCCGCAGGTGTTCGTCTACGACGCCAACGGCAACTCGCTGGGCCTCGACGCGGAACTGGCCCCCGGAAAGGTTTACACCGTGGTGGTGGGCGCCCACGACGGGGCCAGCCTGGGCGGCTATCACCTGAGTTGGCTGGTCCTCCCGCCGGAGCCGCAACTGCCCGCCCACGTCGGCCCCCTCGATCCGGTCGCCAATCCCGGCGACGGGGTGACGGGCCCCTGGTCCGACCCGTGGGCGGGCGGCGCCCAGTTCATCAACCCCGGTGACCTGGTGATTGCCCCTTGGGAGCTGGCGGCCATCGACTCCCTGTCCGTGGCCCAGGACCTGCAGCTCTGGCAGGCCGTGGAGCAGTCGCCGCGCACCTATCTGGCCCCCGTCCAGGAGGCGGCCCCGCTCGCGGGCTCGCTTGCCCTCTCCCCCGTGGCCAATGTGCTGTCGGTGAGCACGGTTTCGCTGAGCAAGCCGAGCAGCCCCGCCTTCCAGGATGCGGGCCTCGTGAGCGTCTTCGCTACCCCGTCGATCCAGTCGTTCAGTGGCGTGAGCTTCCGGCAGTGGTGAGGCCGGGTGGCGCCCTGAGCGGGTTGGCCCGGGCGGCTCGGCCCGGGCCAACCGCGTTTCGCTGCAATCGCTCTTCTGGGTCAACCCGGCGACCGAGGAAGAGGAGGCTGTCGAATGGCTCGAAGACGTGGCGCCCGCCCAGAAGAGGCGCCGCCTGAAACGCCCGAAACGGAGGGCGGGGGAAACAACGCCTCGACCCGGCGGCCCTTCGGCCTGGTGCCACGACCATTTCGGCCGTGGGAGGGATGGCCGGCCTCCCTGGCGATTCGGCGCGAGACGAGCCCTCGGACATTGCATCGTTTCGCCGCAGTTCGGCGGACCGCCGCGAACGAACGCGGACGTGCCCGCCCGACACGCGCCAACCGTCTCCTGGCAATCTCCCGGGGAGTTTGCTACACTAACCCCTCTTCGCCGTCGGCCCACGGCACCTCGTCCGGCCAGCGATCTCGCCTTTCGCTGTCCCTCTCGAACTCGGGAGAGAAGCGGCCCCGTGGGTAACGATAAACGAGCGACTTCCGGCCTGGCCAACGTCACAATCGCGGGGGGCGGCGACCACCAGTTCGACCTCCCCCATCTCCGGCGCGAGGGGGCCGTGCGCCTCCTGCAACGACTCCTCCAGGCCGCAGGCTATCACCAGCGAATGCCCTGGCACGTTCGCGTCGAGAAGAAGATTCACTGCAACGGCGAGACCCGGCCCGTCACGGTTGTCGGCGCGAAGCCGTGGTGTTGTTACGTCAAGATCAAGCCGGGCGACAACAACACCGCTCATTATTGCAGCCTGCTCATGCCGGACGGTTTCCGGGGCGAGGCCGTTTATCAGGCCCTCAAAAATGCCGAGGACCGGGTCAACCTTGCCTGGCGAAGTGGGCTGGATGGGGAGGCACCTATGAACGACGCGAGCTCGCTCGGCACGAACGGAGTGAGCGGGGACGGCGACGCGGTTGCCTGCGCGGACGCAGGGCCCTCGGCCCCGCCCGAGGCGCCCCGCGTGCTATTCGAGCCGCCACCCGCCGCGGGCCTCCCCGAACCGCCGCCCGTCGATCTCGTCCCGGGCGACGGGGGCCTGGATCCTGGGGCCTCCACAGCCTCGGAGCTTCCCGAGCCCTCGCCCGCCGGCCTCGTCTCGGGCGACGAAGCAGTCCCCAGCGAGTTGCTGGGCTGGATTCAGGACAAGGACAAGGTGCGTTTGACTCTCCTGGCCATCCACGACCTGGGGCGCGAGGGCCTGGCGAACGACATTGACCGCTTCGTCGCCGCCCTGGTCGAGAGGCTCGGTTGGCATGGGCTGCGGCGGAAACAGGTGGGAGGCGTCTTCACCGGCTTCGTGCGTCGCGGCTACATCGTCAGGCTCCGCCAGGGCAGCCAGGCGCTCGGCTATGCCCTGACCGACCTCGGGCGCGAGCTCATCCAGGACCTCGTCTCGCGCGACGAGCCGCGCCCCCCCCAACCGCAAGACCGTCCTCTGCCCGAACGCGAGCCGATCGAGCGGGCGCCGAGGACGTCCCCGGCACTCGAGCCGGCCCACCTTGCGACGAGGTTGACCGGGATCGCCCAGGATTACGCCAACGCCTTTGAAACGTGGAAGGCAAACCGGGCGAGGCGGGCCGAGCTCCTCGCCGAGCTCGAGTGCCTCGACGCGGAGGCCATCGAATTGGATCGACTCGTCAACAACCCCGAAGTCCAGGCCTTGCTCGCCAGGCTCCTCCAGCTCACCGAGGGAGGCGCATCGGGCCGACGAGAAGAAGGACATGCTGGCAGCCTGTCCCACGGGGGCGCACCGGGCCGGCAAGTGTAGCCGCCGTGCCCAAAACGGCACGCCTGCCAGCCCGGTCGTCAGGGCCTCATCCGCTTGAAGACGCCGAAGAAGTATACCTTGCCGGGCTCGGCGCGCTCCGGTATTTTGGTGGGGCGCTCCTTCACGTCGGACGGCGCCAGGGCCAGCCGCAAGGTGTCTTTCTCGACCTTGTAGATGCCCTCGTAATGCTCCCGGCGCACCTTCTTGAACTCGACGTCGATGCACTTCGGGTCGGTGTCCGGGTACAGCGTCATTTCCGCCGGCAGGCTCGCCATCCCGATCCAAACGACCGTCAGCTTGCCGCCCTTGAATTCCAGCCGCAGGGCCACGTCGGTCGAGCCCTCGGGCCGCACCAGCTCCCAGTCCCCCTCCAGCCTGGCCACCTCCTTCCGGGCCCCTTTGTCGTCCGGCGGGGCTGCCGCCGGGGAAGAGCCGCCCCCGAGCGCCACCACTGCCGCCGCGAGCAGGGCCCACCGATAGAGCATGATGACCTCCCCAGCCATGACCTTGTTGTTGTCCTTCCGACCGGCCTGTATCGGCCTACCTGCCAGGCTACCACACGCCCCCGAGGTCTCCAAGTGACGGCCCTCACATCGACCTGTCGCGCCGTCGGCTCCGAAGTGATCCGCCACGGTTGATAGGCAAAGCCCCACCGCCTCCAGCCGCGGCGGCCGTCCGGCACGAGAGTTGATCGTCGGGGCAGAGAGGCCGCCTCGTCCAGCAGGTCTGGCCCTCCCTGCGGGCCCTCCGCATTGGATACAGCCGACCATGCCGCGATCGACGTTCGCCTTCGGTCCGCCGCGCTCCCCCTACTTCCGCCCCAAACACAGGTCCACCGGCCAGCACCCCCGCACGTGCGGCCCCGCCGCCCGCAAATGCCCCAGCACCTCCGCGTCGGCGCAACCCGCCTCCTCCAGCGCGTCCGCCAGCACGCGCAGCCGCGCCCCGTCCAGCCTCCCGCGAGCCCGCCGCTTCTCGTACGCCGCCCGCGCCAGCTTCACCACCACCCCCTCGTCCCACGCCAGCCAGTCCGCCTCGATCCGCGGCAGCGGGCGGAAGGGATTGCCCACGACGCAGCGCAACAGCCCGCATGCCGCGCGCTCCGCCTCGTCGCACTGGTGCCCCGAACGCAGCACCGCCTCCGCCGCCATGCAGTGGCTGTCCGTCCTCGCCGCCCAGTAGGAGCAGTCGGGCCGCCCGCACGCAGCGTCCTGTGCCCGGCGCACTTCCTCCTTGCTGGCCTGCCCGTCGGCGAAGCGCTCGGCCACCTCGACGGCCTGCCGCTGCCACGGCTCCTTCAGCGCCCCCAGGTCGCGCCGCACGCAGGCGCAGGCGAGCAGCCGGGCCTTGCGGGCGCTCGGCCGCCCCTTCCGGAGGCGGTGCAAAAAATACAGCATCCGGTAGGGGTCGTCCTTCTCTTCCGCCAGCCACTCGCCCTCGGTCAGGCGCTTCTCTCCCATCCCTCCCTCCACCCGTCATCCGCGCGGGGCGTTCCTCGTCTTCACCGCCGCGACCAGGAAGCCCGTCCCCACCACCGCGCAGAAGCCCGACACCAGCCACTTCCCGCCCAGTCGATACAGCAGCGCCACCGCCGCGTTCATCGTCGTCCGCTCCCCCGTCTCCTCCAGGTGTGCGAAGTAAAAGAACATCACCGCGCCGGCGACGTAGAGGAACAGGCCCGTCCCCAGATAACCCTTCCACGACAGCTTTTCGGGGGGCGGCCCTTGCGTCCCGGGTTGCGACATGTGAATTGCTCCTTTCGTGACCCACCGCGCGACCGCGCGGCCTTTTCTCGAGTTGCCGGCGGCAACCACGGTCGTTTCGGGATGGGACGGCAGGCCCGCGAGCCCTCACCCCCGATACCGCAGCAGCAAGTCCCCCGCCTCCACCCGCGCCCCCGCCTGCACGAGGACCTCCGCCACCTTCCCCGCCCGCTCCGCGTAGATCGTCGTCTCCATCTTCATCGCCTCCAGCGTACACAGCTTCTGCCCCGCCGCCACGCTCTGCTCCGCCACCACCGCCACCCGCACCACCAGGCCCGGCATCGGCGCCCCCACCTGCAACGGGTTGCCCGCCTCCGCCTTCGGCCGGGCCGCCACCTTGCTCCCCAGCGAGCGGTCCAGCACCACCGCCTCGCGCGGCTGGCCGTTCAGCTCGAAGAACACCGTTCGCGTGCCGTCCGCGTGCGCCTCCCCCACCGTCAGGAACTTCACGATCAGCGTCTTGCCCTTCTCGATGTCGATCGACGTCTCCTCGCCCGGCGCCATCCCGTAGAAGAACGTCGGCGTCGGCAGCACGCTCGTGTCCGAATACTTCGCCTGGTGCGCCGCCAGGTCGGGGAACACCCGCGGATAAAGCAGATAGCTCAACACCTCCTTGTCGTTCACCGGCCGGCCCACCGTGCGCTCCACCTCGCGCTTCGCCGCGTGGAAGTCGGCCGGCGGCAGGCTCGCGCCCGGCCGGCCCTCCAGCGGCTTGCGGCCACGCAAGATGCGCGCTTGCAGCGCGGGAGGAAATCCGCCCGGCGGCGGGCCCAGTCGGCCCTCGAAAAACTCCACCACCGACTCGGGGAACGACAGCTCGCGCCCCTCCAGCACGTCCTTCGCCGTCAGGTTGTTCCCCACCATGAACAGGGCCATGTCGCCCACCACCTTCGACGTCGGCGTCACCTTGATTATGTCGCCGAACAGCCGATTCACCTCGGCGTAGGTGGCGCACACCTCGTGCCAGCGCCCCTCCAGCCCCAGTCCCTGCGCCTGCTGATACAGGTTCGTGTACTGCCCGCCCGGCATCTCGTTGCGATAGACGTCGGCCGTCGGCGCCAGTTGCCCCGTCTCGAACGGCGCATAGTAGCGCCGCACGTCCTGCCAGTAGTCGGCCGCCGACTGGAGCGCCCCCAGGTCCAGGTCGGGATTGCGCGGCTGGAAGCGCAGCGCTTCCACCAGCGCGTGCAGGCTCGGCTGGCTCGTCAGCCCCGCCAGCGGCGCCATCGCCACGTCCACCACGTCCACGCCCTCCGACGATGCCAGCAACAGCGAGGCGATCTGCCCGCCGGCGCAGTCGTGCGTGTGGAAGTGGATCGGCAGGCCGACCGCCTCGCGCAGCGCCTTGACCAGCACCTTCGCCGCATAGGGCTTCAACAGCCCCGCCATGTCCTTGATGGCCAGGAGGTTCGCCCCGCGCTTCTCCAGCTCCTTCGCCAGCTTCACGTAATAGGTGAGGGAGTATTTGGCCCGCGCCGGGTCGAGGACGTCGCCCGTGTAGCAGACCGCCGCCTCGCACAACTTGCCCGTGTCGCGCACCGCCCCGATCGCCAGCTCGAGGTTGGGCAGGTAGTTCAGCGCGTCGAAGACCCGGAACAGGTCGATCCCCGCCTCGGCCGACTCCTTCACGAACGCGCGGACCACGTTGTCGGGGTAGTTGGTGTAGCCGACGGCGCTCGCCGAGCGCAGCAGCATCTGGAACAGCACGTTGGGCACGCGCTGGCGCATCTCCGCCAGGCGCTGCCAGGGCGATTCCTTCAAAAAGCGCATCGCCGTGTCGAACGTCGCGCCGCCCCACATCTCCAGCGAGAACAGCCCGCTCAACTTCGCGGCGTAGAACGGCGCGATCCGCAGCATGTCGCGCGTCCGCATCCGCGTCGCCAACAGCGATTGATGGGCGTCGCGGAACGTGGTGTCCGTCAGCAGTAGCCGCGGCTGCTCGCGCACCCAGCGGGCGAACTTCTCCGCGCCCATCTCCAGGAACAGGTCGCGCGTCCCCTTCGGGAGGGGCCCGGGCGCGACCTCGGGAACGGGGACAGGAGCGCGCGGCACCGTCTTGCTCGCCGGGCCGCGCGCCCCCGCCTCGAGCGGGCCGTTGACGATCACCTCGCTCAGATAGGTCAGCAGCTTGGTGGCCCGGTCCTGGCGGCGCGGGAACTTGAACAGCGACGGCGTCTCGTCGATGAAGCGGGTGGTACACGCCCCGGCCAGGAAGTCGGGGTGCGTGATGAGGTTAACGAGGAACGGGATGTTCGTCTTCACGCCGCGCACGCGGAACTCCTGCAAAGCGCGCGTGGTGCGCTGCACGGCGTCGGTGAACTTCAGGCCGTAGCCCGTCACCTTCACCAGCAGCGAGTCGTAGAACGGCGTGATGACCGCCCCCGTGAACGCCGAGCCGTCGAGGCGCACGCCGATCCCGCCCGGCGAGCGGTAGTTGCTCAGCCGGCCGTAGTCGGGCACGAAGTTGTTCGCGGGGTCCTCCGTCGTCACCCGACACTGCAGCGCGTAGCCGGTCGTCCGCACCGCCCCCTGGTCGCCCAGCCCGATCTCGGGGTCGTCGAGCCGGCGGCCCTGGGCGATCAGGAGCTGGCACTTGACGACGTCGTAGCCCGTCACCTGTTCCGTGACCGTGTGCTCGACCTGAATGCGCGGATTGACCTCGATGAAGTAGAGCTCGCCCGTCTCGACGTCCACGAGAAACTCGACGGTGCTGGCGTTGTCCAGGCGCACCGCCCGGCCCACTTTCAGGGCCGCCTCGAGGATGCGTTCGCGCAGTTTGGGATCGAGGTTGGGGGCGGGGGCGATCTCGGCGACCTTCTGGTGGCGGCGCTGCACGGAGCAGTCGCGCTCGAACAGGTGCGCGAGGTTGCCGTGCCGGTCGCCGAGGAGCTGTACCTCGATGTGCCGCGCCCGGGCGACGAACTTTTCGAGGAAGACGTCGGCCACGCCGAAGGCGGCCCCGGCCTCGCGCTTGGCCTGCTCGAGGGCGTCGTCGAGCTTGTCGGCGGCGAGGGCGACGCGCATGCCGCGCCCGCCGCCGCCCATCGACGCCTTGACGATCACCGGGTAGCCGAGGCGCGTGGCGACCTTGTGGGCCTCCTCGTTGGTCTTCACGGCCGCGTCGCTGCCGGGCAGGATGGAGACGCCGGCCTGCTGGGCGATGCGCCGGGCGGCGACCTTGTCGCCGAGCTGTTCGAGGATCTCGGGGCGCGGGCCGACGAACTCGATGCCGGCCTCGCGGCAGGCGCGGGCGAACGGCGCGCTTTCGGAGAGGAACCCGTAGCCGGGGTGGATGGCATCGACGTCGGCGGCGCGGGCGAGGGCGAGGATGCCGGGAATGTTGAGGTAGGCGCGAACCGGCTCGCCGGGGGCGCCGATGCAGTAGGCCTCGTCGGCCTTGAAGCGGTGCAGGGCGAAGCGGTCCTCGTGCGAGTACATCGCGACGGTGCGGACGCCGAGCTCGTGGGCGCTGCGGAAGACGCGGATGGCGATCTCGCTGCGGTTGGCGGCCAGCAACTTGCGCATCGGTTGCTCCGGCATGTCGTGCAGTTCCTTTCCGTCGAGGCGATCCCCGGTCGCCAAGCCGCAAGCGGCGGGCCCGCGAGTGTGCCGCTTGCGGCTTGGCGGTCTCTCTTCGTTCAGCGTATTGCTCGCCCGCGAAGACGGGTAGAATGATCGCATGCAACCCGACCTCTGGGACAATCGGGCCCGCCCCGCCTTTCACGACAAGGCCTACCGCCGTGCCGCCGTGGCCGCGTGGGACGAGCGCTGGCACGCCCTCTCCCTCGCCGCCCGCCGCGCCTTCCTCCACGAGGTCGAGCTTCCCTACGAGCGCGACGTCGCCCCGCTCCCGGCGCTCCGGGAGCGCTTCCCTGCCGCGGCCCTTCAGGAACTGGTCGCGGCCGGCTTCGTCAGCGTCCGCGAGAGCGGGCGCCGCCCCTGCGTCGTGCGCGCCCCCGAGGCGGTCGATTTCGCCATCCGGCTTCTCCTCGTCCTCGACCACCGCCTCCTCAGCGACAACGAGGCCGACCGGCTCCAGTACTACGTCCATCGAGCCTTCGCCACCTACGACCTCGGGCAAGCGATTCAGCGCGTCCTGGAGGGCGCGGGCGCGGCCGCGCGCCTCGACCTGTTCGGCAACCTCCTTCCCCTCTACCTGGCGCGGGGCCGATGGCCCGACATGGTCGCGCGTTATCTCGGAGGCACACTGACCGGGAAGGTGTTGGAGGTGGTCGAGGCTGCCGGAGGGGCTTTGCCCCTGCACGAGCTCCCGGCGCGCCTGCCGGGCCACGATCCGGCTGCCGTGCGCGCCGCCCTCGACCAGTTGGTGACGCACCTCGCCCTGTTCGAGGGACTGGAGCCGGACACGTTCGAGCTCCTGGTCGGGCTGTTGCCCTCGGTGCGCGCCGACCGCGAGCGGGCCCGCAACACACCTCCGCGGCCCGAGCTGCAAATCGCCCTTGCCCCGACCGATCCCGGGCCCGAGGGCGGGACCGTCGTCCCCGATCTGCGCGCGGTCCTGTTCGAGCTGGCGGCCGGGCGGGCGCGCCTGCGGACCAACGGCTCGCTGTTCCACAAGGAGGAGGAGCGCTTCGAGCGCCTGCTCGCACCGCTGCCGGCCTGGTGGCAGGGGCTCTTTGCGGGCCCCCCCGATGGGAGGCTGGCCGACGTGCTGCGCTGGGCCCGACTGTTCCAGTTCGTCCACGACCGCCGCGAGGGCCAGGGCCGCTGGGTCGAGCTGACGCCCGAGGGCCGGGGCTGGCTGGGGCTCGAGGCTGAAGAACAGTACGAGGCGGTCTACGAGGTCTTGCGCGGCCCCCTGGCCCCTACCGCCGATTTGTTGTTCCTGGCGTCCGAGTTGACCGCCGTGCGCGAGCAAGCCCCCACGCACGAGCTCTATCGCGCCAGCGTTCTCGCGCCCGAACAGCGCCAGCCGCTGCGCGATGCCTTGCTGGCGTGCTTGCGCGAGCTGCCGCCGGGCGCCTTCGTCCCCTTGGCCGGCTTCGTCGCCCGCGCCACGCATGGGCCGCACAACCCCGTGCTGCTGGGCCTGACGCCCGAACAGGCGACGGTGCGCGTGGGCGGGCGACTCCTTCCGCCCCTGGAAGACCACCTCGAAGACGCAGGCCGGCAACTGCTGCGCTTCTTTTTCGAGTACCGGCTCGTCCCCTTCGGAGCGGTGCGCGTGGCCCCCACCGAGAAGCCGGGCCGGTCGCTGATCGCTCGCCAGCCGCGCCTTGACGCCTTGTTCGGACAGAGCGCCCCGAAGGCAACGCGCCGCGCGGCAGACGTGGCGCGCGTCGTGGTGCAGCCGGACTTCAGCGTCATCGTCATTGGCCTCAACCCGGCGCCCCTGGCGGAGCTCGCCCCGTTCTGCGAGCGGGCCGCCGGCAGCGTCGGCGAGGGGGCGATGACCTACAAGCTCACGCGCGCGTCGGTGGTGCGCGCCGTGGCCGATGGCTTGCCTCCCGAGGAGATCGTGGCCCGGCTCGAGCGGCACGCGAGCGGGCGGTTGCCGGCCAACGTGGCCCGGGAAGTGCGCGGCTGGTGCGACTGGATACGCCCGATCTCGGCCAGTCCGGCCGTGCTGTTGCGCTGCCCCGACCGCGCCGCCGCCGACCGCGTGCAGTCGGCCCTGGGCCGCCGCGCCGAGCGCCTCGGCGACACGATCGTCGTCTTCCCGGAAGCGCAACTCGGCTCGGCCGAGAAGCAGAAGTTACTCGCCCAGGGGTTGCTGCTTCCTCGGGAGAGTGGGGAAGGCCCCAAGCGCAAGAAGCGCAGGAAGTAGCCGCAGGCGCCAATCCGCGCGCCCTGCCGTCTCGTCGAAAGGGTGAACGGGCGCCTTCTTTCGCGATGAAAGAAAAAGGAGAAAAAGTCGGCCCGGCCCGTCACAGCCGGCGAGGTCGGTCGTACCTGGGAAAGCGAAACGCCCGCTCCACGGGTAGCGGTGGACACGGAGCCGGGAGAGGGCCAGCCACCTGTGATGTTTGTAACGTCTGCAAAGGAATGTTTGACCTGGCGACAACTCTTTTTTATACTCGTGAGGCGTTCGCCGAACGGCTCCTGAGACGGCCGTCCCCCTGCCCACTCCGTTTCCGGGCTTGCTTCCTCGTTGCCTCGCACTCTTGACGCGGCTCGGTTCGGAGGTGTGCCTTGCTGAAAACGACCCCGCAGCGCTGGCCGAGCCCCCTCTCCGGCATCCTCCTCTTGCTTGGCCTCGCCCTGTTGGCCTCTCCCTCCGCGCCGGCCGCCCCCGTCCAGGCCAACAAGTGGCGGCAAAAGGCCCAGGAATTCGAGAAACGCGGCGCCTGGCTCGAGGCCTGTCGCTGGTACGACGAGGCCCTCCGCCGCGACCGCAGCCACGCCGCCACCCGCGAGGCCTATCAGCGCTGCCTGCGCCGGCTGCATCTGGTGATGCGCCATCGCGACGCGAGCTATCGCAACGCCCTCAACCGGCTCCAGCCTCTCCAGGCCCTCGACGTTTACGAAGAGGTCCTGCGCATCGTCTCCTCCGCCTCCGTCGAGCGCGGCAAGACCAGCCTGGGGCAACTCTTCCAGCAAGGCTTGCAGGAGCTCCGCTTCGCCCTCGACGAGGAGGCCTTCCGCGAAGCGCAACTCGGCGGGCAGAAGCCCACCGCCATCAACAACTTCAAGGCCCGCCTCGCCTCCTGGCCCCTGCGCAAGATCGCCACGCGCGGCGAGGCTCGGGAGCAGGTGCTCGCCGTCATCCAGGCCGCCCGCCGCGAAAAACTCGCCCTGCGCCCCGCTCTCATCTGCGCGCTCGTTCAAGAGTTCACCGCCGGCGCCTGCAACTGCCTCGACGAATACTCCTCTTTCCTGACGCCCAGCTATCACACGGCCGTCCAGGCTGCCCTGCGTGGCAAACTGGTTGGCATCGGCGCCGAGCTGGTCGTCGGCGACGACGAAAAGCTGCAGATCGGCCGGCTCTACCCCAAGGGCCCCGCCGCCGACGCCGGGCTGCTCAAGTACGACCGCATCGTGCGCATCAACCGCCAGCCGGTCGAGCACCTCCCCGCCGAGATGGCGGCCGAGCGGTTGCGCGGCAATCCCGGCACCCTCGTCGAGCTCGAGATCGTGCGTGTTGGCGACCCGGCCGGGGCCAAACGAGTGGTGAAGCTGGCGCGCCGCGCCGTCGCGGTGCCGAGCGTCGAGTCGTTCGCGGCGCCCGTGTCCGGGGACGCCGGGCAGATCCGGATCGGGTATCTGCGCATCGACCACTTCCGCGAAACGACCGTTCACGAGGTGAAGGAGGCCCTCCGCGCTCTGAAGGCCGACGGCATGGAGGGGCTCCTCCTCGACCTGCGCGGCAACCCGGGCGGGCTGTTCCTCTCCGGCGTGGGCGTCGCCGAACTGTTCCTGAGCGAGGGCATCATCGTCCACACGCAGAGCCCGCTGCCCCTCCGCGAGTACAATCGGCCCTACCGGGTCGAGGGCCCCGCCCCCTTGCTGTGCCCGCTGGTCCCGATGGTGGTGCTCGTGGACGGCGACACGGCCAGCGCCGCCGAGGTGGTGGCCGGGGCGTTGCGCGAGCTGCGGGCGCGGACCTGCGTCATGGGCCAGACGACCTACGGCAAGGGCTCCATCCAGTGCGTGTTGACCAAGGAGAAGGCGCCCCTCGACAAGCTGCCCGGAGGGATTCGCCTCACCGTGGCCCGCTTCTTCTCGCCGAGCAATCAGCCGTACAGCGGGCGGGGCGTCACGCCGCACGAAACGCTCCCCGTGGAGGGCGAGGCCGCTCTGCGCAAGGCCGAGCAGAAGCTCTACGAGCTGTTTACCAAGCCCGCCCCCTCGCCGATGCCGACGGTCCCCTCGCTCACCATGTGATGCGCGCTTAACAGGGCAAGGCAACGGCGCCGGCCCTCTTCCCGCCCGCCGAACGGTCTACCGTGCAACTCCTCTGGTCTCAGTCTTTTGTGCCGCCGTTGCGGGGCCTGGCCCTGGCCCGCGAGCCCGGCACCGCTCTCGTCTGGGACGAGCGCCATCACCTTGCCTGCCTCGACGCCGTCGGCGACCGCCGCGCGCAGGCGTCCGCGCCCGGGCCGATCGTGACGGCCTGCGCCGCCGACGACGGCTCGTGTTTCGCCGCGGCCGGTCGGGACGGCCAACTGTGGCTCCTCGGCCCGGACCTCCTGCCGCGCTGGGAACGCGCCGTCGGCAAGCGCCCGCTCGCCGTGGCGCTGTCCGCGCTAGGGGAACAGGTCGCCGTGGCCGACGCAGGCGCCGGGCTTCACGTGTTCGAGAGAAGCGGGCGCCCGGCGTGGAGCGCCACCACGGCGCGGCCGTTGCAATTCCTCGCGTTCGTCCCGGAGGGGCCGGCGCTGGTCGGCGCTGCCGATCACGGGCTGGTCTGCTGCTTCGGGGCCTCGGGGAGCAGCCTGTGGCGCGACGGCCTGGTGGCGCACGTGGGCTCGCTGGCCTGCACCGGCGACGGCGCGACCATTGCCCTGGCCTGCTTCACCGAAGGCCTCGTCTGCTACGGATTGACCCAGCCGCGCCAGCGCCGCCTGCCGCGCGCCGCGCCGTGCCGGCTGGCCGCCCTGTCCTACGATGGGGAGACGATGCTGACGGTGGGGCTCGATCAGCGCCTCTTCTGGCGCGACCGCGACGCGACCGTGCGTGCGGAGATGGCGCTGGAAGGCACGGCCGTCGGCGTGGCGCTGGGGGCGCTGGGCCAGCCGGCGCTGATCGCGCTCGCCGAGGGCCAGGTGCTGGCGCTGGGGCCCTGACGTGCGATCCTTCGTAGCGACAAGCGTCTTCGCTTGTCGTTTTCGGCCGACAAGCGAGGACGCTTGTCGCCACGAGCTCAGCGCTTGCGCGCCGGCTTCGGCTCGGGCCTCGGCGCTGCCGGCATCAACAGCTCGCACAGCCGCGCCAGCAGCCAGGCGTGTTCCTTGTCCCGGGCCACCTGCGCTTGGTCCCGCCGGACGTCGCGCCGAGGGACGTCGCGCAGCGCGTGCTGCTCGGCCATCACGGCAAGCGTGCCGACCATGCGCAGGACCGACCGCGAGGACACATCGACTGTGGCCAGGTCGGGCGCCGGCGCCGGCCCGCTCTGGCCGTCGGCGATGTGCCGGCGCCAGGCGATGCGCCGGGCGCAGATGGCGGCGAGCTCCTCGCGCACCTTCGGCGGCAAACTGGTCGCGCTGAGGGCGGTGCGCAGGTTGGCCAGCGGCGGCAGTTGCGGGTTGGCCAGCAGGCATAGCCACTGCTGCGCTTCCTTCGGGAGCGTGGGCAGCAACCGGCCCAGGGCGGGGGCGGCGTGGTCGCGCACCAGGCGGTTGCTCTCGAAGAGGCGCTGCACCAGCAGGGGGACGCTCGGCAGGGCCTCCGGGCCGAGCTGCGCGAGCATCTGCGCCGCCGCGGAGCGCAGCTTGCGGTGCGAGGCGCGCAGTCCCTCGCCCAGTACCCGAGCCGGCTCGTCGGAGCTGTCGGCGCGGCGGCCCAGTTCGCGCACCTCGGGGCTGCTGTACTCGCGCTCCTCGCGCGACGACATCTGCAAGAGCGAGCGCAGGACCTTGGGGTCGGGGCTGCCCTTGAGCGACTCCGCCAGGAACTGCACCGTCTGCGCGTCGAGGTAGGGGTTGCCGCTCAGCGCGAGTTGATTCAGTCCGCCCCAGTGCGGCGAGCCGTAGAGCAGCCGCAGGCCGTCCATGTTGAAGAAGTTGCCCGACAGGTTCAGGCTCGTCAGTTGCGCCAGCACGGGCGACTCGGCCAGGGCGCGCACGCCGCCGTTGCTGATCCGGCACGAGGGCAAGTCGAGCGCCGTCAGCCGCGTCAGATGCGGGGAGGAAAGGAGGAGGCTCAGGCCGGCGTCGCCGATGTAGACGCGCGGGAAGCCGATCTCCGTGAGGCGGGCGAGGAAGGGCGAGGCGGCCAGCTCCTGGGTGGGCGCGGATAGGAAGCGCACGCGCTGGATGGGCGCCAGGCGGAACAACTCGCCTGCGTGCCAGAGGAAGTTGTCGCAGGCGAGGGCGACGAGCTCGATGAAGCCGCGCCGGAACTCGCACCCGACGCAGTGTTGGCGGACGGCGGAAGACCAGCGGTCGCCGTGGGCGTCGAGCACCGCCTTCTCGCGGGCCTTGAGGCTGGCGAGCGGGGCGGCCCAGTCGCCGGGCGTGCCCGAGGCGCGGCGGGCGATCTGACACTGGACCTGGATCAGCTCGCCGCGAGCGCAGCTGGCATCGTCGCCGCGCTCCATCAGGCAGTCGGCGTAGGCCAGGCGCGGCAGGTCGTCGTCGGGGCTTTCGAGGATGTTCGCGAGGAAGGCATCTTCCAGCATGGGGCGCGCTCCGGGATGAAGGCCAGGCGGGGCAAGGGCCCTCCCTTCGGACAGTGGCCCGGCCCACGCGGTTCGCCCGCTCAATCCGGCCAGAATACCTCGCGCCGCGAGCCGGAACCAGCCTGGTAGTCACCCCCCGCGCAGCTCCCGCTGCCACCGCCTCACCTCGGCCACCACCTCCTCCGGCGTCAGCGCCCCCACGTCCACCTCGCGCACCGCCTCGATCACCGGGTCGTCCGACCGCGCGAACAGGCTCGCCTGCACGATCCGCGGCCGGCGGATCTTCGCCCCCGGCCGCTCCGCCGTCTCCAGGTGGTGTCGCTCCAGCTCCGCCAGCACCTCCCGCGCCCGCTCCAGGACCGACGCCGGCACCCCCGCCCTTTGCGCCACGTGGATGCCATAGCTCTTGTCGGCGCTTCCCGCCGCGATCTTGTGCAGGAACACGATGCCGTCGGGCGCCTCGTGGACCAGCACGTTGTAGTTGCGCAGCCCCGCCAGCCGCTCGTCCAGTTGCGACAGCTCGTGGTAGTGCGTCGCGAACAGCGTCCGCGCCCCGATCGTGTCGTGCAAATACTCGGTGATGCCCCACGCCAGCGACACCCCGTCGTAGGTGCTCGTGCCCCGGCCGATCTCGTCCAGGATCACCAGGCTGCGCGCCGTGGCGTTGTTCAGAATGTTGGCCGCCTCCGTCATCTCCACCATGAACGTGCTCTGCGCCCGGCTCAGCTCGTCGCTGGCGCCGACGCGCGTGAAGATGCGGTCGGCCAGGCCCACCCGCGCCTTCTTCGCCGGGACGAAGCTGCCGACCTGCGCCATCAAGGTCAGGAGGGCCACCTGGCGGATGAAAACGGATTTCCCGCCCATGTTGGGCCCGGTAATGAGCAAAACCGTGCCTTCCTGCGGCCCCATCGCCACGTCGTTGGGCACGAACGTCCCCGGCGGGAGCGCCTGGTCGAGCACGGGGTGCCGGCCGTCCTCGACGTCGAGGGTCGCCTCGTCCGAAAGCTCCGGCCGGCAGTAGCCGCGCTCGGCGGCCAACTCCGCCAGCGACGCCAGCACGTCGAGCGTCGCCAGCACCTCGGCCGTCTGGAGCAGCCGCAGCGCCTGCTCCGCCACGCGCTCGCGCAGGGCGACGAACAGTTCGTATTCGCGCTGGTTGATCTTCTCCTGCGCCGTCAGCACCTTCTCTTCGTAGGCCTTGAGCTCGGGCGTCACGTAGCGCTCGGCGTTCTTGAGCGTCTGCTTGCGCTGGTAGTCGGCGGGGATGCGCGAGGCGTGCGCGTTGGTGATCTCGATGTAGTAGCCGAACACCTGGTTGTAGCCGACCTTCAGGCTCCCGATCCCCGTGCGGCGGGCCTCTTCGTTCTGGAAGTTGGCGATCCACTCCCTCCCGCTCGTCGTGATGGCGTGCAGTTCGTCGAGGCCGGGGTCGTAGCCGCGGCGGATCACTCCGCCCTCCCGGGCCGTGGGCGGCAACTCGCCGGCGAGCGCCGACTCGAGGGCCTCGCGCAGGTCGGGGCACAATTCCAGGCGCGTTTCGAGGTCGCGCAGGAGGGGCGCGCGCCGGGCGGTCGCCTTGGCCTTGATGCGCGGCAACAGGGCCAGCGTGCGCGCCACCGCGGCCAGGTCGCGCGGCGAGGCCCGCGCCGTGCTCGCCCGGGCCGTCAGCCGCTGGAGGTCGAACGCCTCGGACAGCCCCGCCCGGAGCTCCTGGCGCAGCCCGTGTTCGTCGAGCAACTCGGCCACGGCGTCGAGGCGGGCCGCGATGGCCCCCTTGTCCGCCAGCGGGGAGAGCAGCCAGTCCTGCAAGAGCCGCGCGCCCATCGGCGTCGCGGTGCGGTCCATCACCGACAACAGCGACCCGTTTCGGCTGTTGTCGCGCAGGGTGCGCGTCAGCTCGAGGCTGCGCCGGGTCACCTCGTCGAGGAAGAGGAAGCGCTGCTCCGAGTAGGGGCGCAGCCTTCCGAAGTGCGTCAGGCTGGCCTTGAGCGTCTCCTGGAGGTAGAGCAGCAGCGCCCCCGCCGCCGCCAGGCACGGTTGTTGATCGTCGAAGCCGAAGCCGGCCAGGGTGCTGACGCCGAAGTGGTGAAACAGCGCCGCGCGCGCCGAGGTGGGGTCGAACGTCCAGTCGGGGCGCGGCGATACAGTGAGGTGAGGGATCGCCTCCTTGAGGCGCTCCAGAAGCGGGGCGCACTCCGCCAGTGCCGCCATCTCGCCGACCAGGCACTCCGAGGGCGCCAGCCGCGTCAGCTCGTCGCCGAGCCGGTCGCGCGAAACGTCGGCCGCCTGGAAGAGCCCCGTGGATAGCTCCGCCCACGCCACGCCGACGGCCCCCCCGCGGCCACTCGCTGGGGCGATCGCCACGAGGTGGTTGGCCTGGCGCGGGTCGAGGAGGTCGTCTTCGGTGAGGGTGCCCGGGGTGACGACGCGCGTGACCTCGCGGCGGATGAGCCGGCCCTTGGCCTGCGAGGCCTCCTCGACCTGATCGCACACCGCGACGCGATGGCCCGAGCGCAGCAGTTTGCGCAGGTGCGTTTCGAGGGAGTGGTGGGGGAAGCCCGCCATGGGGATGGTCTTGTCGCGGCTGGTGAGCGTCAGGCCAAGCACGCGCGCGACCACCTCAGCGTCGTCGAAGAAGAGCTCGTAGAAATCGCCGGCGCGGAACAGGAGGAGCATCCCGGGATGGCGCTCCTTGGCCTCCCGGTACTGCTGCATCATTGGCGTGGTCATAACTTAGCCCGTAGCCCGTAGTCCTTGGTCCTTGGCAAAGACCATTCGCTGTCTGCCTTCACTCTACGCGCGCGAAGCGAAAGCGTCCGCCCGCCCCCGGCTTTGCTCCGGGCTAAGGGCTACGGACTACGGGCTACGGACGAACGAGGGCTATTTCCTGCCGTTGTTGTTGGTCCGGAAGACCTTGGTCATGGACACGGTGTTGCCGCGCTTGCTGTAGGCCACCTCGTTCATGTAGTGGCGCATGAGCATGAGGCCCCGACCACAGGGGCGCTCGAGATTTTCGACGGCGGTGGGGTCGGGGACGTCGCTGGGGTCGAAGCCCGGGCCTTCGTCGGTGATGTGGACTTCAAAGCGATCGGCCAGGAAGCGGTAGGCGACGTGGACTTTCTTGGCGCGGTCGAGTTGATTGCCGTGTTTGATGGCGTTGACCAGGGCCTCCTCGAGCGCCAGGCGAATGCTGAAGACGTCGTGGTCGTTGGCGCAGCGGGCCTGGAGGAGTCGTTCGACGTCGTCCTGGATGCGGCGCGCCTCGCCGGGGTCGCTGGCGATGCTCACGTCCGTGAACGAGCTTCCGCCGCGATCGCTCAGGGGGCTCAGCGTATCCGGATCGGGTAAGAGCACGGGACCGGGCCTCCTGACGAACGGCGAAGGCGGGCCAAGAACAGGCCTTCCTCACCGGGAAGCGACAGGCCCGGGAACAGAGCACGCCCGGGCCGAAAGCGTCGCACGACTCGCTTCGTCGCGGAGGTCGTCCGACGGCCGGCGCTGTCCGCCCCGCGAACCTAGAAGAGCAGGACGGGACAGCCGCGGATGCGATACGGGGCGATGGTAAGGCGCCTCCAAGACGATGTTGCGGGCGCCGCCAACGGCGCCCTTGCGAGCGACAGGAGGAGAAGGCCCTTCAGGGCCAGGGGAAAGGCACCGGAGACGGGGCGAAACAACCACCCCATTTCCCTATCCTAACAGCATGGGCGGGGCCGCGAAAGATGAAAAGGCCCGCCGCCCTCTTCCCAACAACTCGCCCGAGGAGGCAGGATCGAGCGCGGGAACTCAGAACGCTTGCAGGGCGGCCTGTTCCTCTTTGATGATCTTGAAGAACTTATCGAGCTTGGTGATCTCGAAGACCTCGTGAATCTGGGCGTCGATGTTGCAGAGCACCAACCGCCCGCCGGCCTGCTGGAGCTTTTTGTTCAGCGTGATGAGCTTGCCGAGGGCGGCGCTGGACAGGTATTCGACGTTGCCGAAATTCAGGAGCACCTTGCGGCAGCCTTCGTTAT
Source organism: Gemmatales bacterium (assembly GCA_038239195.1). Lineage (GTDB taxonomy): Bacteria > Planctomycetota > Planctomycetia > Gemmatales > Gemmataceae > JBBSEZ01. The sequence goes on along the minus strand of JBBSEZ010000018.1, from coordinate 23,704 downwards.
CGACCAGGCTGAACAGCTGCTCGCCGATGATCTGGATGTTTTGCTCGTCCAAGATCTTCTTGTCCAGGAAGTTGACGACGGTGACGTCGCCGATGTTCTCCACCTCCAGGCGGCGGCGCCGAGGCTGCGACGACATAACAAACTCCTTGGGTGCGGTGGGGAAGGTCGCCCGAGGGCCCGTGCGCGTCGGTCACGGAAATCGTCCGGTGCGTTTCCTTCGCGCTTCCGCGGGGCGCGACAGATGTCGGGGAGCAATTCTTTGATGTTAGAAACCGCCCCCTCGCGGGTCAAGCGCTTTCTCGGCACAATCCACCTGGCGCGGGAGGCGTTGGCCCTTCCTCCCGAACCTGCACGGCCATTCGCCGGGTCGAGCGGTCGCATCGACCCGGATTTCATGGATCGCCGTTGTCTCTGGTACGGAGGCCCCGGGACGGGGCCGGCCCACGCCCTCGACGAGGGGGCGTGGGCCGGCGGCTTCCCGCGAACCGATTCGGCCCCGGGCTCACCCGCCGGGCCGGCCCGGGCCCCGACCCGGGCCCATGGGGCCCACGACGGGGGCAGGAGGTTGGTTCATCTTGGAGTACGCCTTGCGGATCTCCTGGTGCATGGTGTCCGCCTCCAGTTTCAGGAGCGCGACGTAGCCGTCCCAGCGCCGTGCCAGGTCGCGCAGCGCGGCCTCGTCGATGCTCTTGTCCGCCTTGACGCACCCGAACGCCCGCGCGAAGGCGGTCAGCAGCACCTTGTCGTCCAGGTCGATGTCGCGCGGCATCTTGGACAGCTCGCGGAAGTAGGCCTGTAGGCCGGGCAGCTCGCGTTGGGCCAGGAAGTAGGTCAGCGACCAGGCGGTGGCGCGGGCCTTGCGCAGGTCGGCGTTGCTGGCGCCCTTCTTGGCGGCCTGATGGAAATAGCCATCGGTGACGACGCGCTTCAGCACCTGATAGGAGTCGCGCTCGAGCTTGCCCTTGGAGCGCATCTCCTGGAAGCGCGGCAGCCAGTAGACGTTGGGCGCGCCCGGCCCGCCCCAGGGGGCTTGCAGGGGCGTCTCGAAGAAGCTGCCCATGCCGAACTGCACCCACTCCGGCACGGCGACGTGGCGCGGCAACAGCCCGGTCGAGAACAGCATTTGCCGGCTGGTCTCGTGGCTCATGCTGGTCGCTTCCCACTCTTCTTCCATCGCCTTGAGCAGCACGGCCAGCAGGCGCGGGCCCTCCGCTTCCCTCTCCAGCTTGCCCGCCGCCACGCCCGCTTTCGGCTTGCCGGTCACCAAGGCCTCGCGCCCCCAGCCCTGCTGCTGGAACGGGTCGAAGGCACTGCTCAACGACCGGTAGGGGTTGTCGAGTCGCCTGCCCGAGTAGACCGGCAAGGACTCGCGCCGCGCAAAGAAGCCGTCCGCAAGGGGCTGGCTGGTGGTCAGGTGCCGGCGCAGGCGAGCGCGGTCGTCTTCCTTGGGGGCCCCTCCGCCCACGCGCAGGCTGACGGGAGGCGTGATCAGCGCCGCGACCTGGCGGTCGCGCGGCACGGGCAAGGCGATGCCTCGCAGGGCCCACCAGTAGAAGTAGCCGCGGAAGCTCTGCTCCAGGCGATCGAGGTGTGGCTTGACCGCGCTCAGCTCGTCGCTGTCCTGGTTGTGCAGCAGCACGTAGTGGTGCGCCTCGCTGGTGGTCGTCTTGTAGCCCTCGAGCAACTTGGCGCGGACCTTGGCGGCCTCGCCCATGCCGGCCGGCTTGCGGGCCAGTTCGCCCTTGACCTTCAAATAGGCGATCACCGCGGGGCTCGTCTTGTCGGTCTCGGCCAACTTGTCCATGACCTTGGCGAAATCATCGACCAGCCCGTGCTCCAGGGCCCAGCCCGCCAGTTTGAGGACGTCCGCGGAGGGAGGGGCCTTCTCCTTGAACGCCTCCTCGTACTTCGCCTTGTAGCGCCGGGCGACCGTCGCCAGCGGCTTCCCGTTGCTCTCTTTGAGGAAGATCACCTCGGTGACGGGGGTGTTCTTCCGCAGCTCCACCAGGCCCCACTTGTGCCGGACTTTGATCTTGGTGGGGCCGCCCTCGAGCCCGACCGGGATCTTGACCAGCCCTTGCGGCGTCTTGATCGACTTGCCCTCGAACCTGGTCATGTAGTCCTTGGTGGTCGGCTCGATCTCGAGGACGACGACGACGATGTTGTCTTGATCGTCCACGTCCGTCTCGGGCACCGGGGCGGGCCTCCCCACCTGCCCGCCGACCATCCCGGGACCGCCGACCATCCCGGGACCGCCGACCATCCCGGGCCCGCCGACCATCCCGGGCCCGCCGATCATCCCGGGCCTGCCGACCATCCCGGGACCGCCGACCATCCCGGGCCTGCCGACCATCCCGGGACCGCCAGCCATCCCGGGCCCGCCGACCATCCCAGGCCCGCCGATCATCCCGGGCGGCCTGCCGACCATCCCGGGACCGCCGATCATCCCGGGCGGCCTGCCAACCATCCCGGGCCCACCGACCATCCCGCCGGGAGGAACGCCCACCTGGGCTCCAAGGTTGCCCCCCGGGTTGGGCATGCCGACGGCCCCGACGCCCCCGACCTGGAAGCCGCCCTGGTTGGGGCCCTGCTTTCCCTGCGGGTTGCCGAGGTGCACGATGATGACGACGTAGTCCGCCGAGGCAAGGCTGGCGACTACCAAGAGCAACCCGAATGCGAGCAAATAGCGTTTCATGCCGACAACCTCCTCAGAGGGCCTTGGCCTGCCTCCGCTGCGCGGAAAGGAGCGTCTTGTATTGTGGCCCGATTCGCGAGCGATCGCAACCAGAATCTTCCCGACACGCGGCCCGGCGGTCCGAGGCCAGCGCCCGCGCGGGCCCTTCTTGCTACGACGAGACAGGAGGTTGCGCGGATTTCGGCACTTCCCCGTTTCCGCTCGCGCGGGCGGCGGGATATAATCGCCACTATCACTTCCATCCACGGAGGCAAGCGATCATGGGCTTCAAACTAGATCGAGTACACGTCTGGTCGGGCGAGGTGGCGGACCAGGCAGGAGGGGTCGCCACCAAACTGGCGCTCCTGGCCCAGGCCGGGACCAACCTGGAGTACATCTACACGCGCCGCCTGCCGGAGAAGCCGGGCGCGGGCGTGATCTACGTCGCCCCCGTCACCGGCCCGCTCCAGGTGCGCGCGGCGCGCTCCGCGGGCCTGCACGAGCTCGCCAGCAACCCCGTCGTGCTGCGCGTCGAGGGCGACAACTCCGCCGGCCTGGCGCACCGTTTGACGCAGAAATGGGCCACCGAGGGCCTGACCCTCCAGGGCCTGATGATGTCCGTGCTCGGCGACCGATTCGTCGGCTACGCCTCCTTCGACACCGTCGCCGACGCCAACCGCGCCGCCGCAATCCTCGGCGACCTCGGCGCCAATCCCGGGCAGTAGCCACTGTCGAGTCAGGAGTCAGGGGCCAGGAGTCAGGGGAGAGAGGGCGCGCCGCTTCTTGCTTGCCGTTTCGCGAGGCGCCAGCGCCTCTCCCTGACTCCTGGCCCCCGACCTCCTGCGAGTGTTCAAGAGTCGAGCAACGCCTGGCGGGCGGCGTTGAGCCCGCACGCGCCGTGGACGCCGGCGCCAGGGTGCGTCGAGGCGGAGCAAAGATAGGCCCCGCGTACCGGCGTTCGGTGGCGGAAGTAGGGGAACAGCGGGCGCAGGAACAGTTGCTGGTCGAACTGCGCGCTCCCTCCTCCCAGGTCGCCCCCGACGAGGTTTTCGTCCATCGCCTCCAGGTCGGGCGGGGCGGCGACGTGGCGGGCCTGCACCAGCGCCCGGAAGCCGGGCGCCAGCCCCTCGAGCCGACGCTCGACACGGTCGGCGAAGGCCTCCTTGTGGCGCGCCCAGCCGCCCGGGAGCCTCGACGGAACGCGCGAATAGGCCCAAAGCGTCTGGCAGCCCGCCGGCGCCCGGCTCGGGTCGGCCAGGGACTGCTGGCCGATCACCAGATAAGGGCTTCGCGGCAGGCCCCCGGCGCGCACCTCGCGCGTGAACGCCCGCAGGTCGGCCACGCTATCCCCCGCGTGGACCACGGCCGACTCGCGCGCCTCCGCGCTGGTCCAGGGGACCGGCCCCGCCAGGGCCCAGTCCATCTTGAAGGTTCCCCACGCGTAGCGGTAGCGCCGGGCGCGCCCGCGTACCCAGCTCAGGCCCGGCACTTCTTGCAGCAGCTTGCCGTAGAAGGCCGGCGGCCCTACGTCGGCGAGGACCGCGCGGCGCACGGCGATCTCGTCCCCCGCCTCGGTGCGCACGGCCACGGCACGGCCCTGGCGCACCAGAATGCGCGCCGCGCGCTGGTCCAGGCGCACCTCGCCGCCCGCCTCGGCGAGGCGGCGGAGCAGGGCGTCGGTGATGGCACGGGCGCCGCCCACGGGAACGCGAAAGCCGCTGTCGGACGCCAGGAGTGCCAGCACGAGCCCCAGGCCGGCGCCCGCGAAGTCGTCGGGGCCCAGATCGACGTGCAGCGCCAGCCCCGGCACCACGCGCCGCCCCGCCTCGGTGCGGAAGTGGCGGGCGGCAAACGCGGCGGTCGAGCACAGCCCCGCCCGCGCCAGGCGCAGCAGGTTGCCGGCGCCCAACCGCCGGGCCGGGCCGATCCCCGGGAGAGGGGCGAGAAGCGCCTCCGCCAGCCGCTGGCCCATCGCCTTTTGCCAGAGGGCCAACCGGCGCCAGGCAGCTCCATCGGCGCCGAACGACGCGGCGCTTTGCTCGACGTCGCGGCTAATGGTGGCGCACGAGCCGTCGGGGGCGGGGTGACAGCTCTCGCGGGCGGCGTTGCACCAGCGCAGGCCGGCGCCGGCCAGGTCCAGGTGTTTGAACGCGGGGCTGTGGTCGGCGAAGGGAAAGAACGCAGCGCCGAGATCGTGGACGAAGCCGGGGAGGGTCAGTTCGGCAGAGTAGGCGGCGCCGCCGGGGCGGGGCTGGGCCTCGAGGACGAGGACTTTCCAGCCGTGGCGGGCGAGCGTCGCGCCCGCCACCAGGCCGTTCGGGCCAGCGCCGATCACCACCGCATCCATGACTCACCGTGTTTTCATCGTCCCGAGCAACTCGCCCTGCGGCGCGCAGCAGCCCGGCGACACGACGGCCTCGGCGAACAGCTCGACCAGGTCCCGATCCAGCCCGCCGCCCCGGGCGCTCTCGCGGAGGATTTCCAGGCAGCGAGCGTGGGAGACGGGCCCGCGATAGGGCCGCTCGCTCGCCAGGCTGTCGTAGACGTCGCTGACCGAGAGAATGCGCACCAACGGCTTGATTTGTTCGCCGCTCAGGCCGTCGGGGTAGCCCGCGCCGTCGAGGCGCTCGTGGTGCCAGCGGATGAGCGGGATGGCGTCGCGCACGGAGTGGAGCGGCTCGACGATGTGGGCCCCGGTCGCGTGGTGCTCCTTGATGAGGTCGAATTCGTCGGTCGTGAGGGGGCCGGGCTTGTTGAGGACGGCGTCGGGAATGCTGATCTTGCCGACGTCGTGCAGGAGGGCGCCTTTTCGCAACACGTCGAGGTCGTCGGGGGCGATGCCGGCGACGGCGGCGAGGGCGAGGCTGTAGCCTGTGACGCGCTCGGCGTGGCCCTGGGTGAAGGGGCTCTTGGCCTCGACGGCGCGGGCGAGGGCGAACACCACAGCCTCGGCGGAGTCGCGCTCCTCGACCAGTCCCTTGATGCGCAACAGGGAGCGGCAGCGGGTGATGACTTCGATCAGGTGGAACGGCTTGGTGAGGAAGTCGTCGGCGCCGTAGTCCCAGGCGTCGAGCTTGTTCTTGAAGGCGCCCATCGCGGTAATCATCACCACCGGGATGAAGCGCGTGGTCGGGGCCGCCTTGAGCCGGCGGCAGACCTCGTCGCCGGAGACGTGGGGCAGGTCGAGGTCGAGGAGGATGAGGTCGGGTCGCGTTTCGGCGACGGCCGCCAGGGCCTCGCGGCCGTCCTGCGCGATCGCTACCTCGTAGCCTTCCGCGCTTAGTCCGTGGCGCAACAGCGAGCCAATGAACGGGTTGTCGTCCACGACGAGGATGCGCTGACCAGTCCCGTCCACCAGGGCCATGGATGCCCTCCCTCGGCGCCTCTGAATGAGGACGCCTGTTCCTTTTCCTCCTGTCAGGCTAGGTCGTAGACAACGCGGTGTCAAGCGCCGAACGCGCGGAAGGGAAAGGCACTGATACACGTCCGCTTGCTCTCCCGCGGGGCGGCCTTTATGCTACGACCATCCTCTCTTCTGGGGGCCGATCGCGGAGGGCAACTTATGGCGGACGATCGGCAAGGAAGCGGCGTGGGCCTGTCGCGTCGGCGCATCCGGGCGGCCCTCGGCCAGGAGCTGGCCGACCTCCTCCTGCGCGGCGGGCAGGTCGTCAACGTCTTCACCGGCCAGGTAGGGCCCGCCAACGTCGTCGTCGTCGTCGAGGGCTGGATCGCCGCCGTCGGGCCGTTCGACGGCCCCGCGCGCGAGACGATCGACCTCGAAGGCCGGGCCGTCCTCCCCGGCCCGATCGACTCGCCCGTCCCCCCTCTCGCGTGGCCCCTCTCGACGAGACCGCCTTCGTCCTGCCGATTCACCGCGATTCCGGGCCAGTGATTCGTATCGTGCTCGGCCAGCTCGTGACCCGAGCCGAGCCCCAGCCGATCCACCGGAGCGAGGGCCCCTGGGCGTGGCGGGCTGCGAGCTGGCATGCCCGTTCGGGGCGCTGTCGTTTCTGGCGCTGCCGGTGATCCCGAAGTTGCGCGTGACGGCACAGGGGTTGGGGGACGTGGTGGGGCAGCGGTTCGTGCGACTGGGAGGCGATCTTGGGGCCCGGGGCAGCTATGAATCGCCGCACTCCAAGATCGCTTTTTTCGGCTCTCCGCCAAAGTCGCTGAAGAACGGAACGCCAGGGAGGGCGTTCCCTACAGAGGCCCTGCGAAAACCTGTAGGGAACGGCCTCCGTGCCGTTCCGAGCCTCACCCCATCAGCAACTTTGGCGGAGAGCCCTTTTTTCGCAAGATCGTGCCGCCTGCGGCGAAAGAGACAATAAGCGCCCCTTTCCTCAAACCCCGGTGGCCCGATGCATTCCCCCCTGGCGTTCCTGAAGTTCGGCGTCAAGGCCTCGCTCAACGCCTGCCTGTTCGGCGTCGGCGGGGACCTTGCCGTCGAGGTCTTGCCCGCGATGGCGAAGGACCTGTGGAACTGGTGGGGCAAGGGCCGCAAGGAACCGGAGCTCCGCGACGAGGCCCAGTCCCTCGCTCAGTTGCCCGTCGCCACCGTTCGCCAGCTCGTCGAGCAAGCCGTCGCGGAAGAAGCGGCCGACCAACCCCTCGCCGTGCGCCAGGCGGCGACGGCGTACTTCACGCAACTGCCCGGCACCATCCGCCAGGCGTCGCGCCGCCCCGCCGACCCGACCGGCCGCACCATCCCGCAGTCGCTGCCGCTGAGCAAGCCCGACGACCTGATGCCGTTCCTGCCGGCTCGCCTGCCGCGCTTCAAGCCGGGCGACCGGCCCGCGGGCATCGGCGACTGGGAACTGCAAGAGCTCCTCGGCGTTGGCGGCTTCGGCGAGGTGTGGAAGGCCCACAACAAGGACCTGGGCGACGTGGTGGCGCTCAAGTTCTGCTGTGACGCCCGCGCCGCCCACTCGCTGCGCAACGAACTGGCGCTGCTCGGCCGCGTGCAGCGCGAGGGCCGCGGGCACGGCGGCATCGTCCAGTTGCGCCACTCCTACCTGAACGCCGAGGTGCCCTGCCTGGAGTACGAGTACGTCGCCGGCGGCGATTTGGCCGGCCTCATCCACCAGTGGCACCGCGCGCCTTCCGCCAACCTCGTAGAGCAAGCGTCCCGCTTGCTGCACGGCCTGGCCCAGATCGTCGCCTTCGCCCACCGGCTCTCGCCCTCGATCGTCCACCGCGACCTCAAGCCCGCCAACATCCTGCTGCAATCGACCGCGGACGGCAAGGTGTCGTTGCGCGTCGCCGACTTCGGCATCGGCGGTGTGGCGGCCAAGCAGGCGATCGCGCAAACGAGCAGCGGGACGACGCGCGGCCAGTTCCTGGCGACGGCGCTGCGCGGCGCCTGCACACCGCTGTACGCCTCGCCGCAGCAGCGCCGGGGCGACGAGGCCGACCCGCGCGACGACGTCTACTCGCTGGGCGTGATCTGGCTGCAACTGCTGTGCGGCGACCTGACGTTGGAGGTGACGCCCGATTGGCGCGACGACCTCGCCGAGCGCAAGCTGCCCGACGACGTGATGCGCCTGCTGAGCGACTGCCTGGCGTCGAAGGTGGAGAAGCGCCTGCCCGACGCGGGGGCGCTCGCGGAGCGACTGGGGAGGTTGGTGGGGGCGCCCGCGCCTCGCGTCGTTCAGGCCATCCCCGTCGCGACGGTCGCGGAGGACGACCCGACCGATCACGTCCTCGGCCTGCTCAGCCGGGCGCAGGCCGCGCACCGCCAGGCGCGCGCGCTGGCCGAGCAACAGCACGACTACGCCGGCGCCGCCGAGTTGCTGCGTCTCGTGCCCGAGAACCTGCGCGACGCGGCGCTGTACGCCGGCCTGTGCGAGCGGCGCGACCGCGTAGTCCGCCTCGACCGGGAGATGCAGTCGGCGTTGAAGGAGGTTCGGCTGGACGACCTGCGGCCGGTGGTCGAGGAACTGCTGGAACTGACGCCGGGCCGCGAGAAACTGCGCCGGCTGCTGGATTCGCTGCCGCCCGTGCCGCGCGAGATCGTCAACGCCATTGGCATGAAGCTGGTGCTGATTCCGAAGGGCAAGTTCCTGATGGGCTCGCCCGACAGCGAGGCGGAGCGGCAGGCGAACGAGGGGCCAGTCCACGAGGTGGAGATCACGCGGCCGTTCTACCTGGGCGCCTTTCCCGTCACCCAGGCGCAATACCAGAAGGTGATGGGAAGCAACCCCAGCCAGTTCAGCGGCAACCCGAACAACCCTGTGGAGCAGGTGTCGTGGGATGACGCCGTGGCGTTCTGCAAGAAATTGTCGGAGATGACAGAGGAGCAAAGGAAAAAACGTTTGTACCGCTTGCCGACGGAGGCGGAGTGGGAATACAGTTGTCGGGGTGGGGCTATTTCAAAGCCCTTCCACTTCGGCGCCTCCCTCTCTTCCACCCACGCCAACTTCGACGGCCGCTACCCCTACGGCGGCGCGCCTGTCGGTCCGTATCTCCAGCGCACGACGCCGGTCGGCTCCTACGCCGCGAACGCCTTCGGCCTGTACGACATGCACGGCAACGTCTGGGAGTGGTGCATCGACTGGTTCGACGATGCCTATTACAACCAAAGCCCTCGGCAAGATCCGCAAGGCCCGCACTCTGGCGAGCGCCGTGTCTTGCGCGGCGGCTCCTGGAGCTACAACGGCAGGAACTGTCGCGCGGCCTACCGGGACGGGGGCGGCCCCGGCAACCGCTTCCACGACATCGGTTTCCGCGTCCTTTTCCCGGCGTGAGGGCTTTGTATCGGCTTGGTATTTTACCTCTTTACTCTTTTCGCCGCGCAGCGGCGCCGGCGCTCAATTTGCCGATTGTGCCGGGCGTAACGATTGCAGGGAGGCGCGAGGGCCGGTACGTGGCGATTGCCGCGCGAGGAGTAATTGCGCCCAATTCAACTCTTCGATGATAGCAAAAGGGCCTGCCGCCGCACAAGCGGAGCTCGTGGTGCGGCAGGGCGAAACCGGCTGCCGGTGGTGGGCCTGTAGCGGAGAGGACGATCATGTCAGCGGAAGGCACGGGCGAATTGCAGGTCATCGCCAAGGCCTATGAGTTGGTGACGTGGAGTTGCCGGCACATCGCCAAGTTCCCGCGCAGCTATCGGTCCACGCTGGGCGACCGGCTGGAACATCGGCTCTACGACGTACTCGACGGGCTGATCCGGGCCAAGTACGACCGCGAGCGCGTGGGGATCTTGCGCGGGGTGAACCTGGACCTGGAGCTGCTGCGCTTCCAGTTCCGGCTGGCGACCGACCTGCACTGCCTATCGCTCGACAGCATGGGCTTCGCCGCGCGCTGCGTCAACGAGATCGGCCAGATGGTGGGCGGCTGGCTCAAGGCGAGCACGGGGGCGCGTCCTCGATGAAGGATCGCGGGCGAAACCGCATTCCGGTTGCGGGGCCGGGTGGGGTACAGCGGAACGGCACGGAGGCCGTTCCCTACAGGCCCTGACGTAGCGCTGTAGGGAACGCCCTCCGTGGCGTTCCGGTGCGGAGGAACGGCACGGAGGCTCGCCCCCGATGAAGCGCCACGGCCAGCTCTGGGAGCGCCTGCTGAGCTACCCCAACTTGCTTAGCGCCGCCCACAAGGCGCTGCGCGGCAAGCGGGGACAGCCCAACGCCGCCAACTTCGACTTCGACCGCGAGCGCGAGCTGGTTCGGTTGCAGGACGAGTTGCGCGCCCACGCCTATCGGCCCGGCGCCTGCCGCACCTTTCGCATCGTCCGCCCCAAGCCGCGGCTCATCAGCGCGGCCCCGTTCCGCGACCGCGTGGTGCATCACGCCCTGGTAAACGTGCTCGCGGCGGTTTTCGAGCCGACGTTCGTAACCGACAGTTATGCCTGCCGGACCGGCAAGGGCACCCACGCCGCAGTCGATCGCTTCGCGGGCTTCGCGCGGCGCCACCGCTTCGTGCTGCTGTGCGACGTGAGCAAGTATTTCCCCTCGATCGACCACGAGTTGCTCAAGGGCCAACTGGCGCGCAAGATCAAGGACGCCGACGTTCTGGAACTGACCTCCCGGATCATCGACCACTCCAACGAACAGGAGCCGGTGCAGGAGTGGTTCCCGGGCGACGACCTGTTCGCCCCCGGCTCGCGCCGGCGCGGCCTGCCGCTGGGCAACCAGACGAGCCAGTTCTTGGCCAACGTCTATCTGAGCCCGTTCGACCACTGGGCCAAGGAAACGTTGCGGGCCAACTGCTACGTGCGCTACTGCGACGACTTCGCCCTCTTGCACGACGACACCGGCTGGCTGGCGGAGGCGCGTTCGCGCTGTCGGCAGGAGTTGGCCCGCTGGCGCTTGCGGCTGCACCCCCGCAAGGCAGCGATCGCGCGGACGCAGGACGGCACGCGCTGGCTGGGCTATCGGGTGTTCCCCGACTATCGCCTGCTGCCGCGCGCCAACGTGGTGGGGATGCAGCGGCGGCTGCGGCGCTTGCAGGCCGCCTATGCAGGAGGCCGGTGCAGCGCGGACGACGTGCGCCGCAGCCTGGCGGGGTGGATGGGGCACGCGGCGCGCGCGGACACCTGGCGGTTGTGCGGGTGGTTGTTCGATGAGGTGCGCTGGGAACGAGATCGGAGCGCGGAAAGTGAGGAGCCGAGGGCCGCTGCGCCGATAGAAGGGGAGGAAGGGCGCAGGCCCTTTTGGGGCGGCGGTTGATGCGCCGTGTCTTGCGCGGCGGCTCCTGGAACAACAACGGCAGGAACTGTCGCGCGGCCTACCGGAACGGGAACGACCCCGGCAACCGCAACCACAACATCGGTTTCCGCGTCCTTTTCCCGGCGTGAGCGCTGCGCGGGGAGAGAGCTCCCCGGCCAGGGCCGGATGGTTCACGGACCGTCCGGGCGAGCCATGCGAAGCCCAGGCCGTCGTCCCCGGTCGGCCCGCCGAGAACGGGCCCGCCGAATCAACAACCGCCTCGCACGGGCCGGTAGGCGCTGGCCGAACGCCCGTGCGAGGCTTTGCCGAGCGTAACCCGGCGGGCCCGACGCTGGCCGACGTTCCTCTCGAATGCCCTGGCTGCACGCGGAGGGCTCGTCCGGAGTTTGCCGCCCCCCGCGCCCTCCCGCGCGCCCTTCCCGCTCACTTTGCCGTTCCCCCACCCTTCCCCCTCCGCTACTCTGAATAATCGGCCGGGTTTACCCCAAAAGAACACTCGAAGCACTCCGCCCCGACTCCCGAGGATGGCATGCAGCTTGCGCAACGACTCATTCGGAAGGGCGCGATGACCGCCGAGGACCTGCCCCGGCTCCAAGACCTGATCGCACAAACGCCGACCAAGCCCCTTCACCTCCTGCTCGTCGAGCGCGGCTTCGCCAAGGAGGAGGAGGTCCTCGCCGCCCTTGCCGAGGAGCTCGGCATGGAGGTAATGGACCTCACCAACGTCAAGGTCGATCCCGCAACGCTCCAGGCGATGCCCTTGAAACTCGTCCACCGCCGGACCATCATGCCGCTCTCGCGCGCCAACGGCACCCTCGTCGTCGCCACCGGCGATCCCTTCGACGTCTACTCCCTCGACGAACTGGCCATGCACACGGGCCTGCACGTCCAGCCCGTCCTCGCCAGCCCGCGCGAGATCGCCCGCCTCATCAAGACGCACTTCGGCGTGGGCGGCGAGACCGTCACCGCCCTGATCCGCGAGCGCGAGGAGGAGGTCGAGCTGCTCGAGGGCCTCGAGGCCGACGACAGCGAGGCCGCCAAGATGGCCCAGGAGGCGAGCGTCGTCAAGCTCGTCAACGAGATCCTCATCGAGGCCGCCAACGAACGCGCCTCCGACATCCACATCGAGCCCGAAGAGAACGCCCTGCGCATTCGCTACCGCATCGACGGCATCCTCCAGACCCAGGCCCTGCCGCCGGAGATCACGCGCTTCCAGTCGGCCATCATCAGCCGCATCAAGATCATGTCGCGCCTCAACATCGCCGAGAAGCGCCTGCCCCAGGACGGCCGCATCAAGATGCGCGTCCAGGGCCGCGACGTCGACGTGCGCGTCTCCATCATCCCCATGACGCACGGCGAAGGCATCTGCATGCGGCTCCTCGACAAGGGGCGCATGGTCTTCAGCCTCGCCAGCGTCGGCATGCTGCCCGACACCTACGAGACGTTCCGGAAGATCATCGACCGGCCTCACGGCATCGTCCTCGTCACCGGGCCGACCGGCTCGGGCAAGAGCACCACGCTCTACTCGGCGCTCAACGAGATCAAGGACGACGCCACCAAGATCATCACCGTCGAGGACCCCGTCGAGTACCAGCAGAACGGCATCAGCCAGATCCAGGTCCACGCCAAGATCGGCCTCACCTTCGCCGCGTCGCTGCGTTCGATCCTGCGGCACGACCCCGACGTGATCCTCATCGGCGAAATGCGCGACCTGGAGACGGCCGAGGCCGCCATCCAGGCCAGCCTCACCGGCCACATGGTCTTCAGCACCCTGCACACCAACGACGCGCCCAGCGCGTTCACGCGCCTCGTGGACATGGGCATCGAGCCGTTCCTCGTCGGCAGCACCGTCGAGGGCGTCATGGCCCAGCGGTTGGTGCGCACCATCTGCTCGGAGTGCAAGGTCGAGTTCCACCCCGAGCACCACGAGATACCCGGCGACTTCCCGGTCCCGCCGGGGGGGGCCCTCAAACTGTGGAAGGGCGCCGGCTGTCGGGCCTGCCGCCAGACGGGGTTCAAGGGCCGCAGCGGCATCTACGAGTTGATGGTGACGGGCGACGTCATCCGCGACATGTGCGTGCAGCGGGTCAACGCCTCGGTCATCCGCAGCCAGGCGATGAAGGAGGGGATGATCACGCTGCGCCAGGACGGCTGGCGGAAGGTGTTGCAGGGGAAGACGACCATCGACGAGGTGGCGCGCGTGACGGCGGGCGACGTCATCGCGTGAGGGCGGGCCTCGTTTAGCGACGCTTCGCGGAAGCGTGCGCCCGAAGACGCTTCTGCAAAGGGTCGCTAAACGGGGCCGCCGTGAGTTCCAAACGACCAGCCCGCGCCCTCCCAGGGATGTGTGCTAGGAGAATGCCACGAGCCTTTGCGCTCCGCCCATCCCTCCGAGAGGCACCGGCCAATGCTATCGACCTCGTTCGGTACGCGCAAGGAATTCGTGGCGGCGCTGACCGAGTGCCACCTCGTGCGCCTGGCGGGCCTCGAGCACCTGACGGCGTTCGCCAAGGCGTTTCCCCAGCGCCAGCCCCGCGAGATGGCCGACTATCTCGTTCAGCGCGGCGCCCTCACCCGCTTCCAGGCCGACGCCGTCCTCGAAGGAGAAGGCCCTACGCTTGCCCTCTCGCACTTCCTGCCGGTCGCCTTGGTGGACATTCTCGGCACCGGCAGCATGGGAGCTGTTTACAAGGCGCGGTCGGCGCGAGACAATAACGTCTACGCCATAAAAATCTTGCCTCGCCGCCACGTGGCTGACCTGAATGAGATCGCGACCAAGGTGCAGGCGTTCAAACAGGTGCGCCACCCGCCCGTCAGCGCCCTGGTCCACCTCGGGGCGGTCGGCGAGCGGGCCTACCTGTTGTGGCCCTACCTGGAGGGAGGTGAGAAGCTCGTCGCGATGGTACACGCCAGGGGGCAACTGCCCCCGAAGCTGGCGGCGCAAATCGCCCTGCAGGTGGCGTCCGGGCTCCAGGCCTACCACGAGCACGACCTGTTTCACGGCCTGCTCAAGCCCAGCGACGTGCTGATCGGCGGGCGCGCATCCTCGACTTGGGGGTGGGCTTCTTGCTGGCGTGCGAGCGCGGCAAGTCGCTCCTCGACACGATGACCAATGGCCGGGCGCTGGCGCGCGGCGTCGATTGCGCCAGCCCCGAGTCGCTGGCCGACCCGCTCAACCGTTCTCCAGAGGGCGATCAGTACAGCCTCTACTACTGTCTCGCGGGCCAGTTTCCCTTCCCGATGGGCAACCCGGTGAAGAAGATGCTGGCGCACCAGTGCGAGGAGCCGACGCCCGTCGAGGAGCTGGCCCCCACCACGCCGAAGCGGCGGAGGGCGCTCGTGCGGCGCCTGATGGCCAAGGCGCTGGAAGATCGCTTCGACAGGACCGCCGATGTCGTCGAGCAGCTGCAAGCGATGACGGCGCAGGATCGCTGGGCGGCCCCCAAGGCACGGCGCGGGCAGGCGGCAAGGCCGCCGAGCGAGATCGATCCCGAAGCGGTTGCCTCGGAGGGGGAGGAGGGGCACGCGGGACGAAGCGTGCCCTGGTGGGTGGTGGCCGGGACGTCGGCGGTGGCCGGCCTGGGCTTGCTGATCTGGTTGCGGACGCGCGGTTGAGTGGGCGGGACGTGCCTTCGCGAAGGATGGCCCCGCCCGGGCTAACTTTCGAGCGAGGACCAACGTGCCCGAGTTCAATTACGAGGCGATGGCATCGACCGGCATCCGGTCGCAGGGAACGCTCCAGGCCAGCAGCGAGCGCGAGGTCATGGCGATGCTCGACGCGCGCGGGCTGTTCCCCGTGCGCATCGCGCCGACCAAGCCGCTCAGCAAGTCCAAAGGCGGGCGGCGCGTCGGCTCGCGCCACCTCGCCACCTTCTACGGGCAGCTCGCCGACCTGCTGCACTCCGGCGTCCCCCTGTTGCGCAGCCTCGAGATCCTCGAGCGCCAGACGGGCCAGGCCGCCCTCTCCGAGGTGCTGCGCGAGGTCCGCGCCAGGGTGGCCGACGGCACCAGCCTCGCCGAGGCGCTGGGAATGCACCCTCGCACGTTCGACGAGCTGGCCGTCAGCATGGTCCGCGCCGGCCAGGAGGGCGGGTTCCTCGAAGACGTGCTGCGCCGCATCGCCGACTTCACCGAACACCAGGAAGACCTGAAAGCGAAAGTCACCGGGGCCCTGGCCTATCCCGTCTTTCTTGGCGTCGTCGGCGTGGTGGTCCTCAACGTCCTGGTGATCTTCTTCGTCCCGCGCTTCGAGCCGATCTTCAAGAAGCTCGAGGAGAAGGGCGAACTGCCCCTGCTCACCGAGCTCATCGTCGGCCTGAGCCACGTGATGCAGCGCTACGTCGTCGTCGTGCTGGCGCTGATGGTGGCCGGCTGGTTCGCGTTCAAGCGCTGGTCCGCGACCGAGAAGGGGCGGTTTCGCCTCGACGGGCTGCGTCTGAAGATACCGGGCGCGGGCACGGTCTTCCTCAACCTCGCCCTGTCGCGCTTCACGCGCATCCTGGGCACGATGCTCCACAACGGCATCCCGATCTTGCAGGCGCTGCGCATCGCCAAGGACTCGACGGGCAACAAGGTGCTGGCCCAGGCCATCGAACAGTCGGCCGAGAACATCAAGGCAGGCGACTCGCTCGCCAAGCCGCTGGGGGCGTGCTCGCACTTCCCCCGCGACGTGGTCGAAATGGTGGCGGTGGGCGAGGAGAGCAACAACCTGGAAAAGGTGTTGCTGGACGTCGCCAACGCCCTGGAGAAGCGGACGAGTCGCCAGCTCGACCTTTTCGTGCGCCTGCTCGAGCCGGTCATGCTGCTGGTGATGGCGATGCTGACGCTCCTCGTCGTGGCGGGGCTGCTGCTGCCGGTGTTCAAGATGAGCTCGACGGTCGGGTAAGGGGCGTCCTCGTGCGGGTCGGGTGCGCTCCCGCAACGCCCCTCCGATTTTGCCGGCCCGAGGATTGCCAGGGGCCCTCCGACGGGCGAAAAAGATTAATGTTTCTTTAATCCCCCCCTGTTACACTGAACTTACTGGATGGTTTGGTTAAGAGAGGGCCTCCTCATGATGCTTCACCGCAACGCTGTCAACCCGTGCAACGAAATGCGCAACCGCCAACTCACTCGGCGCGCGATCCGCCGGGCCTTCACCCTGATGGAAATCCTGATCGTCGTGGCCATTATCGTCGTGCTTGCCGGCATCGGCGGCTACTACCTGATGCCGCAGCTCGATAGAGCGAAGGAGAGCGCCGCCAAGGCCAAGGCCATGACCATCGACAAGGCGGTGCAGACCTACTACATCAAGCACGACGGCTGGCCGACCATCGACGCGCTGATCCAGGCCGACCCGAACAACGACAACAAGCCCTACCTCGAAGACGACGCCATTCTCGACCCTTGGGGCCACAAGTACACCATCGACCCCTCCGGCCCGCGGAACAAGGGCACCAAGCCCGACGTTTACACCACCAGCCCCAGCGGCAAGGTGATCGGGAACTTCAAGAGTTGAGCCGAAGCGCTCCCCAAGAACGAGGGAGCGAGAACGAAGGGGGCTTCGCCGGCCCCGCGCACGGCACGGCGGCCAGCGCAACAATGCCTGGCCGGCGTGCCGTGCGCGCAAGGGGAAAGGAGAGACCGTGACTGACCGGCAACCCCGTCGCGGTTACACCCTGCTCGAACTGGTGCTCGTCTGCGCGGTGATCGTCGTCCTGGCCGCTCTCAGCGTCCCCACTCTCGCCAGCCTGTACGGCCCATACAAGATGGATGCCGCCGTCGATTCGGTGCGGGCGGCCTGGGCCCAGGCTCGGGCGCGCGCCATCGAAGACGGCCGTCCCTACCGATTCGCCGTCGTCCCCAACACCGGATACTATCGCGTTGCGCCGGACGCGCCCGAGTTCTGGTCCGGGTCGGGGGGCCCCACCAGCGAGCCCGGCAAGCCTGGGCTGGTCGTCGCGGACGCCCTTCCCAAGGGCGTTCGCTTCACGGTGAGCTCGGGGAGCTCGGGTGGGAGCGCCCCGCCTCCCTCATCTTCGAGTGCCGGCGACGCGGGCCTCGGCGGAGACGTGTTGAGCTCCCCGCCCCCCCAGTCTCCCTCCGCCTACACCACTCCGATCGTGTTCATGCCCGACGGCACCACCCGCGAAGATGCCGAGATCGTCTTTCAGTTGCGCGGCGCCCGCTCGGTCTCGCTGTCGCTCCGCGCCATGACCGGCGTCGTCACCGCCCGGAAGCTCGGCCCCAACGGAGGTCGCTGATGCGCCTTTTGCACCAGTCCACCTCCGCTCACTCTTCCGCGCGTCGGGCCCTCTCGCTGCTCGAGGTGCTGGTGGCCCTCACCATCTTGCTGCTGTCGCTCGGGGCGCTCTACCACCTGATCAACCTTGGGGGAGACCTCGCCAACCGCGGCCAGCAGCGCACCCGCGCCACCCAACTCGCCCAGACCAAGCTCGCCGAGGTCTCGGCCGGCATCGTCCCGCTCAGCTCGGGCGAGGGCGACTTCGAGGAAGACGGCAAGTACAAGTGGGCGGTGCAGGCCGACCAGGGCTCGACGACCGGGCTGTGGAACGTCACCGTTACGGTGACGCGCGTGAACCCAGACAAGTCGCGTATCGAGGTGTCCCTCAGCCAGATGCTCCTCGACCCCGCCCAGGTCGGCAGCACCCAGGACGTCCCCGGCGGGACCTCCACCACCAACCAGTCCGGCACGCCCTCGGGGGGGAACTGACCCATGCCAGCGCGCACCCAACGCCTCCGAGCCGGCTTCACCCTGCTGGAACTGATCCTCGCGCTGCTCGTCGGCGTGATGCTGCTCGCCGCCCTCTACTCGGCCATCAGCACCCAGGCCCGCAACATCTCGGTCAGCCGCGAGCAGGTCGAACAGACCACGCTGGCCCGTTCGCTCATCAACCGCATCGACAGCGACGTGTCCGGGACCGTCGGCCTCGCCGATGGCTCGCGCTTCCGGCAAGCTCAGAATGCCAACAATGCGTCGAGCAGCAGTTCGAGCAACTCGAGCAGCACGACCTCCACCTCGACCAGTTCCACCAAGACGAGCACGACGGCCAAGGCCGGGACGAGCACGTCGGGCAGCACTCCCGCTGCTTCGGGGAGCAGCACGAGTAGCACGAGCAGCACCACCGGGAACACGACGGGCTCGGCCAGCACGACGACGAGCATCACGATCCCGCTCGGCGTGGTCGGGAGCTCGGATACGCTCAACGTCTACACCAGCAAGGTGCCGACCGAGCTCTACACCCCCGCGCCCGATGGCTCGACGATGGTGGTCGGCGACGTGCGCCGCATCACCTACTGGCTGGTGAGCGGCGACGGCACGAGCGGCGGGCTGGCCCGCAGCGAGATCAAGGCGGCGACGCAGGGCTCGGGGACGGGGCTGTTGCCCGACGGTGTCGATGAGCAGCAGTCGGTCATTGCCCCCGAGGTGCGCACCCTGGCGTTCCGCTACTGGGACGGCGGCGGCTGGCTGACGGAGTGGGACTCGACGACGATGGGCGACGACGGGATCACGCCGGTCGGCTCGCCGCGGGCCATCGAGATCGCGATCGGGATCGCCAAGCCGCGCCGCCCCGGCCAGCCCGAAGAGATCAAAAACTATCGCCACGTGGTCTACGTGCGGACCGCGAATGGGACCACGGCGCCGGCCACCACCAATGGGACGATGGGAGGCGGCAACTAGCCGCGACGCTGCCATGCTCGCACGAAAGAACTCGCTGGGCCGTCCGCGCAGGGCCGTCGTCCTGCTCGCGGTCGTCGTCGTCGTCGTGCTGCTCAGCCTGGCGGGGTATCGCTACCTCGACTGGATGTCGGCGGAATATCGGGCTGCCGACAGTTCCGTCAAGTCGGCGCAGGCGCAAGCGCTGGCCGACTCCGGCGTCCACTACGCCGCCGCCATGCTGGCGGGCGACGTCGGCACCACGCTCAATAACAACCTCTTCGACAACACGGCGGCCTTCCAGGGCATGCAGGTGCCAAACAGCGTTCAGAACAGCACCCGCCGCGCGCTGACGGGGCGCTTCAGCGTGCTGTCGCTGCGCTCGCCCGACGACACGACTGGGGCGCCCTATCGCTTCGGCGTGACCGACGAGGCGGGGAAGATCAACCTCAACGCGCTGATCGCGATGGAGCAGGCCAGCAGCGGCAGCGGAAACGGCCCGGCCTCGGGGCCGGGCGGGACGAATTCGGGCGCCTCCAGCGCCAGCGCCGCGAGCACCGCGGGCGCGAGTAGCTCGGGCACGACCGCGAGCGCGACGAACAGCATCGCCAAGACGCTGCTGCTTTCGCTGCCCAACATGACCGACGACATTGCCGACGACGTCCTGAACTGGCTCGACCCCAACCCGCGCCCGGCCGGGGCGGGCAACGAATATTACGGCTCGCTCTCGCCGGCCTACAGCGTCAAGAAGGGCCCTCTGGACAGCCTGGAGGAGCTCCTGCTGGTGCGCGGCGTGACGCCCCAGCTCCTGTTCGGCAACGACCGGAACCGCAACGGCGTGCTCGACGCCGACGAGGACGACGGCAGCGGCCAGGTCGATCCGGGCTGGGCCGCCTACCTCACCGTCTACAGCCGCGAGAACAACCTCGACTCGACGGGCCAGCCGCGCGTCAACCTCAACGATCAGGACGTGCAGTCGTTGCAGACGAACCTGGCGACCGCGATCAACAACGACGACGTGGTCAACTACGTGATGGCCTACCGGATGTACGGCCCCGCCTCCACGAGCGGGCGGGGCGCGCGCGGCGGGCGCGCGACGATCTCCACCGCCGACCGCTCGAAGGTGAACACGCAGGTGAGCTCGGACCGCAGCAAATCGAAGGGCGGCAAGAGCGGTTCGGGCGGCAAGATGACCCAGATCAAGTCGATCTTCGACCTCGTCAACAGCAGCGTGAACGTGCCGACGGGCACGGGGAAATCGGCGAGCACCGTCCCCTACCCAAGCCCGCTCGCCGATTCGGGGCTGGCCCGGCAAGTGCTGCCGCTGCTCTTCGACAAGACCACGACCTCGACGCAAACGGAAGTGACGGCGCGCATCAACGTCAACACGGCGAGCCAGGCCGTGCTGACGGGGCTGGAAACCGCCACCGGGCTGACCGACTCGGACGTGCAGAACATCCTGAGCAAACGGCCGACGCCGAGCTCGACGGCGGCGCCGGACGCGATCTTCAAGACGCCGGCCTGGCTCTACACCGAGGTGAACCTCGACACGAACGTCCTGAAAAAGCTGGAGCCGTACGTGACGACGCGGTCGCAGGTGTATCGGTTCCAGTCGGTGGGCTACTTCGACGAGGGCGGGCCGACGGCGCGCGTGGAGGCCGTCATCGACACCAACCAGGGAAGGCCCCGCATCGTGTACTATCGCAACCTCACGGGGATGGGGAAAGCAATCGATCTCACCACTAGTCCGTAGTCCGTAGTGCTTAGTTCTTGGCAAAGAGGGCCCGCGCCGTCTTCTGTCTTTGCTAGGCTCTAAGGACGAAGACTGGAGAACACATCCGGTGGCACGCTTCCTTGCTCTGGACTGGGACCACAACCAACTGCACGTGATCGCCGCCAACCTCACGGGCGGGTCGGTCAAGGTGCAGCACGCGATCGTCTGGCAGGAGGCCGAGGCCCCGACGGCCGCCAACGCCCAGGCGCTGGGGCAGAAGCTGCGCGAGCACCTCCGGTCGGCGGGCATCGCGCCGGCGCCGGTGCTCGCCTGCGTCGGCCGCGACCGCGTCATCCTCAAGGAATTGCGCTTCCCGCCCGTGCCCGAGACGGAGGAGGCCGCCGTCGTGCGCTTCCAGGCCGTCAAGGAACTGGTCGATAGTCCCGACGACGTCGTCCTCGACTACACGCCGTCCGGGGACCAGGCCCCCGGCGAGAAACACGTTCTGGCGCTCATCGTGCGGCGCGAGGTGTTGGCGAGCTACCAGGCGCTCTGTCAGGCGGCCGGGCTGAGGTTGGCCGCGCTCTGCCCGCGCCCGTTCGGCCTGGTCGCCTGTCTGCGCAAGGTCATGGGCTCGTCGCCGCTGACGCCGGCCCCCGAGAGGCCCGACGCGACCATCGCCGTCGTGGGCATCGGCGAGCGCGTGGCCGAGTTTTGCGTCTTCCGCGGCGAAGCGCTGCTCCTGTGCCGGTCGCTCCCGGTAACGCCCAACCTGGCGGGGGAACTGCGTCGCAACCTGATGGTCCACAGCGGGCAGTCGCCGCAACACAAGGTCGAGGCGGTCTACGTGGCGGGGCACGGAACGTCGGAGGTACGCAGGGGCCTCGTCGAACTGATAGAGACGCCCGTCCACACGTTCGACCCGTTCGTGCAGGCCGAGCTGATCGAGTTGCCGACGAGCAGTCGCGGCACCTTCGCGGGGGCGGCGGGCCTGCTATTCGCCTGGGCGCGCGACGGCAAACTGCCCATCAACTTCGTCCAGCCGCGCCAGCCGGTGGCGAAGAAGACCAACCGGGCCCGGGTACTGGTTTACGGGGCGCTCGCCGCGGCGGTGCTCTTCGCGGGGGCCGGGGTGGCGGCCCGCGTCTACTCGCGCGAGATGGAAAAGGAGACGGAGGAGGTCAAGGGCCGTACCGCCAGCGTCGAGGACGACGTCCGCAAGGCGCAGGCGGACGTCAAACGCGCCAGGGCCATCAACGACTGGGACACGGTCGTCTGGCTCGATGAGATCTACAACCTCACCCAGCGCATCCCCGACGTCAACGCCCTGCCGATCACGTCGATCAGCGCCGAGACGATCCCGCAGCGCGGGCCTGGGTCGCGGTTCGTGGCCACCTACGTGATCAAGGGCAAGTTGCTGACGCCAGACAAGAAGCCCAGCCCGCTCGATCAGCTCGTCGATGAGTTCAACAAGAAGGAAAACGCTCACTACAGCGCCGAGCGGCCGCAGGTGCGGGTGGACGAGACCACCAAGGAGACGCTGTTCGCGCTCAAGGTGTATCTCGAAGGCCGGGCCCCGGAAGCGTACAAAGAAAAGCTGGTGCCCCCCCCTCCGCCCAAGGCGTCGAGCAAGAGCAAGATCAGAGGCCGTTCGAGGAACTGAGCAAGACCGAAGCCCCCCAACCGAGAGCAACCTCCGATGACGCAACGCGAGAAGACGCTGGCGGTGGGCCTGTTAGGCGTGCTGGCCGTGGTGGGCGGGGCGGTGGCGATAAACGCGCTGGCCGTGCAGCCGTACCGCGAGGCAAGGGCCGAGTTGGACAAGGCCCAGGACGTGCTGGACGCGAAGGAACTGGCGCTGGCCAAGGAGAGGAACCAGCTCAAGTCCTTGCTCAAGCGCAACCCGCGCCTGGCGGTGTGGAAGAAAATCAGCCTGCCACCCATGTCGCCCGAGCTGCGCCAGAAGAAGAACATCAGCCCGGCGGAGAAGAAGAAGGCCCACGTGCGCAACTTGCAGGTCGAGTACGACCGCTACCTGCGCGACCTGATGCGCAAGAGCGGGCTCGTCGGGATCGACATCAGCAACCAGGAGGTCAAGGAGGTGCGCGAGGCGGTGCCCAAGGGGCAGGTCGGCACCACCAAGCCGCCCGTGGCCTACGAGCGGGTGCCGTTCAAGATCACCGGCCAGGGCCAGCTCGACGCGGTCCTGCGCATGTTCCGGGACTTTCACCGCACCAGCGCCCTCCACCAGGTTCGCTCGTTCAACCTGTCGCTGGTGGAAAGGAAGGACGGCGAGGGCGACAAGAAGAAGAAGTCGAAGTCGCTCAAGGGCATGCTGAACGTCAACATGACGGTGGAGGCGCTGATCGTGCCCGGCGCGGAGGAGCGGTCGGGGCTCTTGCCCGAGAAGATGCCAACGACGGCGCGCGTGCTTGCGGAGCCGTCGCGCGATTACGACGCCATCACGCGGAAGCACCCGTTCCTCGGCATCGCCCCCGTGGCGTCGGTTACCGAGACCGGCTCGGCGCGCGAGACGGAGCGGGCCAAGGACGTGCTGCGCTTCGTGCGCCTGACGACGATCTGCTTCAACGGCCGGCGCTGGGAGGCGTACGTGTACGATCAGGGGAAGGGCGGCCCCGAGAAGCGCGTCAACGCCGACGGGCTGAGCGAGTTCAGCATCCGCGACCGCTTCGGCAACGACATGCTGTCGGGTGAAGTGATGCTGATCGACGAGGAGCAAGTGGTGTTCCGGGCAGGGGGAAAGTTCTACCGCCTGCGCTGCGGCGACTATTTCCAGGCGGCGGTCCAGAGCCCGCTATCGCGCTCGGCGGTGAAAAAGCTCGGCCTCGACCCGGACGCGAAAGCGTCGGTGGATGATTGAGGCCCCGGTTAGCGACCCGTGGTAGAAGCGTTGCGGCCCCACGCTTCAGCGAATCCTAGCGAACCCGGGGCGTCGCCCCCACAAGAGAAACAGAGGAGTACATTGCCCAGCGCGGCCG
>JBBSEZ010000017.1:0-47246 GCA_038239195.1 Gemmatales bacterium | reverse complement strand
TGCCCACGGCCTGCTTCTGCTGCTCGGTGCCCACGATGGCCCCCGTCACCGTCGCGGCGGCGCCAGCCCCGGCGTTGGCGAGGACGACCTCGACGCGCTCGCCGCGGGCCTGGGTGAGGATGGCGGCGAAGGAGGGGTTGTTCGTCAGGTTGATGGCGAACGACTTGAGCGTGCGTTCGATGGGGGCGTTGCTGTCGTAGGAGACCGTGGTGATGGCCCCGCCGTCCAGGTCGCGCAGCACCATCGACTTGATCAGGTCGTTGACGTCGCTCACGGGGAAGGCCAGGTCAACCCGCGTGTTGCCCTCGACGGAGCCCTCGCGCTGGAAGTACCCCACCCCGCTGGAGAACAGCACCACCTGACCGAGGTCCAGCTTCGCCAGCGTCGCCTCGCCGGCCGGCTGAGCCGCGGCGGCGGGGGCGGCGGGGCGGGCGCCGGAGAAGGCCGGCAGCAGGAGAAGGGCAACGCCGACGCCGGTGAGCGTGGCGGCCAGAGAGCCCAACAACCACGACCGCCGAGCGTTCTCGGGGGCTTGTTTGCGCAACCAGGTCATCATGAGCAAGGCTCCTTCGGGGTGGATCGAATCGGCAGGGGAACTGTCTCGAGCGGCGCATCGTACCACTCTCACGACGAGAAAGAGGGGAGAAAGGTTTGCCCGGGGCGGCCGGCGTGGTTCGCCGCGCGAACCGGCTCGCCTCGGGGGCGGTCCCGTTGGTGAGCGCGGTGAGGCGGGATATACTCACCCCTCTCTCCCGCGGCGGGAAACGACCGCCGCGTTTCGTCCTCTCGGGCCATGCCATGACCAGCCTTGCAGACGGCCTTCTCGTGCTCGACAAGCCGGCCGGAATGACCTCGCGGACCGCGCTGGACCGCGCCTTGCGGTGGTTCCCGCGCGGCACGCGCATGGGCCACACCGGCACGCTCGACCCGCTGGCGACGGGCGTGCTGGTGCTGTGCCTGGGCGGGGCGACGCGCCTGGCCGAACACGTCCAGCGCATGGACAAGGCCTACCAGAGCACCTTCCTCCTCGGCGGGACCAGCGACACCGACGACGCCGATGGCACGGTCACGCCCTTTCCAGGAGCGAGGCCCCCGGCGGGCGGGGCCCTGCGCGAGGCGCTGGCGAGCTTCGTCGGGACCATCGAACAGATACCGCCCGCCTACTCCGCGGCCAAGGTGACGGGCCGGCGCGCCTATGACCTGGCGCGGCAAGGGCAGGCAGTGGCGCTCCAGGCCCGGACGGTCCAGGTCCACGCCATCGAGATGGTGCGCTACGAGTATCCGTTCCTGGAGGTCGAGGTGCGCTGCGGGAAGGGGACGTACGTCCGCTCGCTGGCGCGCAACCTGGGCGAACGACTGGGCTGCGGCGGTCTCGTCTTCGCTCTGCGCCGGACGCGCGTCGGGCCGTTCCGCGCCGAGGACGGCGTGACGCTCGACGCCGATGAGACAACGGCGCGCGCCCGGGCCTTGCCGATGGCCCTGGCGGTGGCGGGCCTGCCGCGCGTGACGGTCGGCCAGGAGGAACTGGCGCGGTTGCGGCGCGGCCTGGCGGTGCCGCTGCGCGAAGCGGCGCCGGCGGCAGAGGTGGGCGTGTTCGACGAGGCGGGGGGGCTGGTCGCGCTGGGGGCAGTGGATGCGCGGGGGCTGCTGCGGGCGGGGAAGGTGCTCATTTAGCCGCCGAGCCGAGCTCGGCGGCTAAATTGGCCCGTCAGTTGAAGTAGCGGAAGCGGAGGATGCACCAGAAGGCGGTGAAGGCGTCCTTGAGGCCGATCTTCTTGCCTTCCTCGTAGGTGCGGCCCGAGTAGCTGATCGGCACCTCGTAGATGCGCCAGGACGGCCGGGCCTTGGCGATCTTGGCGGTGATCTCCGGCTCGAAGCCGAAGCGGTTCGACTTGATCGCGATCCCCTGGAGCACCTCGCGGCGGAAGACCTTGTAGCAGGTCTCCATGTCGGTGAGGTTCAGGTTGGTGAACATGTTGGACAGGAGCGTGAGCGCCTTGTTGGCGACGGAGTGCCAGAAGTAGAGGATGCGATGGCTCTCGCCGGTGAAGCGCGAGCCGAAGACCACGTCGGCCTTGTTTTCGAGGATCGGCTGGATCAGGCAGGGGTACTCGGCGGGGTCGTACTCGAGGTCGGCATCCTGGACGACGATGACGTCGCCGCCGGCCTCCTGGAAGCCGCGCCGCAGGGCGGCGCCCTTGCCGCGGTTGCGGTCCTGGTAGAAGACGCGGACGTTGTCGTTCTCGGCCTCGATCTCCTTGAGGATCTCGCGGGTGCGGTCCTTGCTACAGTCCTCGACGATGACGATTTCCTTGGGGATGGGGACGGCCTGGACGCGGCGGACGACCTCGCGGACCCAGCGCTCCTCGTTGTAGACGGGGATGACCACCGACAGCTTGAAGCCGGGGGGGATCGGGTAGATGCCGAGCTGCCGGCACGATTGCTCCCCGAGGAGCTGGCGGAGCAGCACGACGCGCTCGGCCGGATCGATGGGCATGTGGTTCGTGAGGGCCTCGGAGAACTCGGCGGCTTCCCTGCCGTTGATGCAGACAGTCATGTCAGCTCCCTGAAGAAACGATGTTGCGGGCACGTTACTGCCGAATTATTCAATATTTTCCGAGCGGGAGTCAAGACGAAATCATCGGGGCCGCGGCCCTGCCAGGACGGCTTGATTTTCTGCGCGGGAGCGAATACCGTCGCCGCGGAGGCCCTTTTCGCTCCGAGGAGGAGCGACCGCTTCCAGGAAGAGCTCTGGCTGAAGGGAGTCGGCAATGTCCACGACCCACGGCACCGGGGTCCCCCTCTGTGACCTACAGGCGCAGTATCGCGAGCTTCAGCCCGAGCTCGAGGCGGCCGTGCTCCGGGTGCTGGCCTCCGGCCAGGTAATTCTCGGGCCGGAGGTGGCCGACCTCGAGGCCGAGGTGGCCTCCTACTGTGGGGCGAGCCACGGCGTCGGCTGCGGATCGGGCACCGACGCCCTCTCGCTGGCGCTGCACGCCCTGGCGGTGGGCCCCGGCGATGAGGTCGTGCTCCCCGCCTTCACCTTCTTCGCCACGGCAGGCTCCGTCGTCCGCACGGGCGCGCGCCCGGTCTTCGTGGACGTCGACCCCGTCAGCTACAACCTCGACCCGTTCCAGGTGCAGAACGCGATCACGGAGCGCACGCGGGCCATCCTGGTGGTTCACCTGTTCGGGCAGTGCGCCGACATGACGGCGCTGTGGCAGGTGGCCGAGCGCCACAACGTCCCGATCGTGGAGGACGCGGCGCAGGCGCTGGGGGCGGAGTACCAGGGCAAGCGGGCAGGCAGCCTCGGCGGGATCGGCTGCCTGAGCTTCTACCCGACCAAGAACCTGGGGGCCTACGGCGATGCGGGGCTGTGCGTGACGAGCGACCCGGAGTGGGCGAAGCGCATGGCCTGCTTGCGCGCCCATGGGATGGAGCCGAAGTATTTTCACAAGTACGTCGGCTGGAACGGCCGCATCGACGCCGTGCAGGCCGCCCTGCTGCGCGTGAAACTGCCGCACCTCGACCGCTACATCGCGGGGCGCCAGGAGGCAGCGAGGCGCTACGATGCGATGATCGAGGAACAGCACCTGGGGCACTTCGTCGAACGGCCAACCGTGCGCCCGCAGCGCCGGCACACGTTCAACCAGTACGTGGTGCGAGTGGCGCGCGGGGAGCGCGACGCGCTGGTCCGCCACTTCAAGGCGGAGGGGATCGGCTGCGAGATCTACTACCCGATGCCTCTGCACGTGCAGGAGTGCCTGGCCTATCTCGACTACCGGGAGGGCGATTTCCCCGCGAGCGAGGCAGCCAGCCGGAGCGTGATGGCGCTGCCGATGTTCCCGGAAATCACCGCCGAGCAGCAGCAGCGCGTCGTCGGGAGCATCGGCGCCTACCTGCGCAAGCAGGCGCGTCGCGCGGCGTGAGCGAAGGCCCTCCTTTCGCCGCGTTTCGGAGGACCGCGCGGATCATTTCCGCCTTCTCAGACCGGCGACCTCCCCAAAGTCGAGAACGTGTTCCCCCGCGATCGCCCAGCAGCGATGACCGCGCCAGCGCTCCGCTCCCAGCACGTTGACGCCTGCCGCGTCGGGCGAGAACGCCGGCAAGACCAGGTGGTCGTCGCCCACGAGATAGCACGGCGCGCTCAACCGCTCTGACCAGCGCACCCACGGATGTTCGTGGCCCTGCACCACCTGTCCCGCCGGGCGCGGGCCGTCGCCGTGGACCACCCGCCACTCGCCCACCTCGACCTCCGCGCAGACAGGCAGCGCGCTCTCGCCCAGCCCGCGGTCGTGGTTGCCCTTCACCACGGCGATCAGCTCCACGCCGGCCGCCTCTAGCCAGCCCACCAGTTCCGCCACCAGTTCCTCGCGCGAACAGCGGCCGTCTTCCAGCAAGTCGCCGGCGACAACCAGGCGATGAATGCCGTGGCGCCGAAGTGCCACGGCCAGCGGGGACAGCGAAACGGAAAGGCCAGGCGCCGGCACCGCCTCTCCGCCCCGGCGGCGCACCTGGCCGTAGCCCAGGTGCAGGTCGGCCACGACGGCGGTGCCGCTGGGGACGTGGATCGCCACGCGCTGCGGGGTCAGCAGCCAGTCAGGCAGGGGCGACATCGGGCCCGCCCCCCATCAGCATCGCATGCAAGCGCTGGAGCGCCTCGGCCGGCGTCTCCACCTCCTCGGCCGCGCCGGCCCCCGGCTGCGTCCATGCCTCGACGAACGGCGACGGGCGCGCCAGCCAGCGACAGCGCAGTCCCTGATTCGGCAGCGTTGCGACGTAGCCGTGCGCCGCGACCCCGTCGCAGACGTCGCGGCGCACCTCGCGCATCGCCTGGCGCAACAGGAGGAAGTTTGGGTCGTGGCCTCGCACCTGCTCGAACAGCCGGCGCTCGCCCCAGTCGTGGCCGCCCACCCGACGCCGCCCGCCGATCGGGTTGCGGAGCAGCATCAGCCCCGTTTGCGCCACGCGCTGGAAGCGCGCCCGCAGCGCCGGCGCCTCGCGGAGGGCAAGCTCCAGATCGACGTCGAGCTCGTCCAGCGCCAGCAGGCCGCGAACCAGCTCGGGCACGTCCTCCGGCAGCCCGCCGCGCAGCACCAGCGCCAGCCCCAGATCGGCCACCACCGAGAGCGCCGAGCGCGCGTGGTCGCGCGCCAGGCGCAGCACCGCCACGCGCGCCAGCGCGTCGTTGCCCTGGCGGTTGAGGGGGGTGTGCAGGTACAAGGTGGCGGCCTCGAAACTGACGACGACCTCGATCAGCAGCGTTGTGCTGTCCGGTATCTCGCTGACGCTCTCCTGGCGCTGGAAGTACGACGCCAGGTCGGCGACCGCCGGCCCGGCCAGCCCGTAATCGCGCCGGAGCAATTCCGCCAGCGCCTCGGGCCCCTCGCGCAGCGCCTCGGCGGCCTGGATGCGCAACAGGTAGAGCCGGCCGGCCAGCTCCGGCGACAGCGGCAAGCCGTCCCCGCCCCAGCGCGGCACCTGCGGGCGGCCCGGCACCTCCTCCACCAGCAACGCCCCCGATTGCCGCCGGCGCAGCTCCAGGCAGCGCCCGTCGAGCAGGAAGCGATCGCCCGCCTGCAAGCGGTCGGCGAACGCCTCATCCACCTGGCCAATCGGCTGAGGCGGCGGCTCGGCGGGCCGTTCCAGGGCCTCGTCGCTGAAGGGATCGGTCGGCGTAAGCGCGCCGGCTGGCTGGCGCAGGACGGTCACGCCTTCCTCGGCGAGGATGGTGCCGAGGTTGCGACGGAGCAGCCGCGCCGTGCGCGCGTCGCGAATGCGCAAGCAATCGCCGTCCTCGCGCACGCGCGCCGGCAACCACGCCTCGCCGCGCGCGTCGAGCCCGCGCAGGTAAGTGAGGCAGGCATCGAAATCGTCTCGGCTGAGGTCGGCGTAGGGCCCCGCGCGGCGCACCAGCTCGAACATTTCCTCGGGCGGCCAAGGGCGCGCCGCCGTCATGCCGAGGAGCTGCTGGCACAACACGTCGAGCGGCGCCGGGTGGGCTCGCAGCGCCTCGCACTGTTCGGCGAGCCCCGACGCGGCCGTGACGGTCGCTTCGAGCAGCTCCGCCGCGGAGGCGGTCAGCACCAGCCCGCGCCGGATCGCATGGGGGCCGTGCCCGGCCCGTCCGACGCGCTGGAGAAGGCGCACCACGTCGCCGGGGGGGTGGATCAGTACGGCCAGATCGACGGCGCCGACGTCGATGCCCAACTCGAGGCTGGTGCTGCACACGACGGCCCGCAGTTCGCCGCGCTTGAAAAGCTCCTCGACCTCTCGGCGCCGGCCCGCCGCCAGCGCCGAATGATGCACGGCAATCTGGCCCTCCCACGCCGGCACGCGCTGCCGCAGCGCCCATCCCACGCGCTCCGCCAGGTTGCGCGCGTTGGCGAACACGAGCGTAGAGCGGTGCTCGCTCAGCGCCAGCGCCAGCCGGGCGATCAGCCCGGAGAAGAAGCGCCTCCCCTCCGGCAGCGGCTCGAGAGCGATCTCCGGCGGCGAGCGCTCGCCAGACCGCGCCACCGCGCACGACCGGCCGGGGCCGACGAGGTAACGCGCCGCTTCCGCCAGCGGCGTCGCCGTCGCGGAGAGAGCAATGCGCTGGAGCTCGTGGCTCGACAGGCCGCCCAGGCGCTCCAGGCTCAGCGCCAGGTCGGCGCCGCGCTTGCTCCCAGCCAGGGCGTGAACCTCGTCGAGCACCACCCAGCGCAGCTCGGCGAACGCCGGCGCCAGGGCCCCCTGGCTGAGCAGCACCGCCAGGCTCTCGGGCGTCGTCAGCAACATGTCGGGCGGATCGTCGCGAAACCGCCGGCGCTCCTCAGGGGAGGTGTCCCCCGTGCGCACGGCCAGGCGCGGGACGCGGGCGCCGGCGGGCAACCGCTTCGACAGGTCGGCGAAATGGCCCTCCAGGGATCGCCCGACGTCGTTGACGAGGGCCTTGAGCGGGGCGAGATAGAGCCCGCGGAGGGACGTGCCAGGGTTGGAGAGCAACTCCGCGACGAGGGGCAGGAAGGCGGCGAGCGTCTTGCCGGTCCCGGTGGGGGCGCTGAGGAGCAGGTTGAGCCCGGCCGCCAGCGCCGGCCAGGCCAGGCGCTGGGCCGGCGTCGGCGCGCCGAAAGTGGCGCGAAACCAACTCGCCAGCGCCGGAGGCAGGGCGCCCAGGGCCGCCTCGGCGGAGGCGGGCCCATCGAGGAAATCCAGCCCCTCGGGACGTGGCGTCATGGGGCTATTGTAGGCCGACCGGCAGGAAAAGGCATGCTTGTAGGACGGCTCAGGAGGGCCGTCCTCCAGCAAACCAAGCCCTGCCGCTCGCCGAGGGAGCGATCGACGCGGACGGAGGCACCGCGCCGTCTTGACCTTCCCCCACCGCTTCGTTTCAATCACCGGGAGCTCCTTCTCCACTCCTTCCCGGGGGCCCCATGCTGTTCCGCTCCTCGCTTTGCTTTCTCGTTGCGGCCCTGACGCTGGCGCTCGCCCGCCCCGCCCAGGGAGCGGTCGCCGTCCGCGCCCCCAAGGAGATCGACGATGCCGTGCGCCGCGCCATCCTGTCCGGCCCTACCCCGCCGAAAGACGTTTTTGAAGTTCTGATGCACCTCCGCAAACTCGGCGGCAAGCTGGACGTACACGTCCTGGCAAACCGGGGCCACGGCAACCCGGCGCTTGGCAGCTTCAGCTTCTTCCTCACCTACAGCGGGCCCATGAAGGGGGGAAAAACCCAGCCCGGCGACCTCTTCTTCGGCTTCTTCACGGAGGTAGGCGCCGGGGGCACGCTTCAGGTGCGCACGCAGGGCCCGCTGCTGATCGAGCTGGTCGCCTGGGACTATACGAAGAAGGCGTTCAACTTCTGGGAGGTGATCGAGAAGGATGGCGACGTTACGTGGAGCTACGCCGGCGATTCGTTCGACGTCCTCGAAGACGTGAAAGAGGTCAATCTGGGCCTGGCGCGGCGCAAGTTCGGCGAGCGCCTGCGATGCTCCGCGTGCCATACGCTCGGCGGCCCCGTCATGAAGGAATTGGCCGCCCCACACAACGACTGGTTGACCGCGAAGAACAAGCTCTTCCTCGGCAAGTTGAAGTTGCGGGCGGGCAAGGGCTCGCGCAACCCGGCCCACGTCGCCGCGGAGTTGATGGCGAAGCCGGCCGACGGCGCCGCCTTCGCCGTTCTCGTCAAGAAGGGCATCGACCGGCTCGTCGAGGCCCGCGCTGCCCGCAAGGGGGACGGGCAAACGCTCAAGCAACAATTGCGCTCGCTGTTCACCACGATGGAGATGAACCTCGTTCAGGACAGCGCCCCCTTCGCCGAGCGCGCGGCCAAGAAGCAGGCGCTGGCCCTGCCGGCCGAGTTCTTCGTCGATGCGCGCCTGAGCGGCGCGGCGAGGCCGGTCGAGGTGCCGTTCGCTACCTACGCGGGCGGGCTGAAGAAGATCGGCGCGCGCTTCGCCGCGGACGAGGCCGAGGGCCTGATCGAGAGCCACCACGCCTTCAGCGTGCCGGCGCGGTCGTACTTCGACAACCGCGCGATCGATTCTCTCGTCGCGCAGGGCTTGCTCGACGAGGAACTGGTCGCCGCCGTGCTGGCCATCGACTTCACCGCGCCCGTCTATTCGCCGGTCCGCGCCTCGCTGCTGCGCTACGTGCCCGACCGGGCGAAGAACGCCAAGGACCTGCGGGCGAAGTTGATCGCCGAACTGCGCAAGGCCGGGGCCGATGAGGGCGCCAAGGAGCTCTTGAGGAACCTGACCGACCCGACGCGGAACGCCGCCTTCCACCGCAAGGTTGCCCAGGCCTACTTGCAAGCGTGTCGCAAGGTTGCCTCGGGCCCCGCGGTCGAGGGCTGGCTGCGCCTGGCGGCGCAGCGCCGGGTGGAAGTCGAGGCAAGCGAGTCGGCGAAGGCGGCAGACGAGAACGTCATCGAGAACGGATTCAAGGTGCTGTTCCCGGTGCCGAACTTTCGGCCGGTGCCGGGGCGGTTGCGCTTGAGCGCCGGGGGAACGGTGGGGCCGTGATGGGCGTGGGACCGGCTTTCTAGCCGGTCTCGGGGAAGGCGTGTCCGGCTGGAAAGCCGGACGTACGGCTCAGCGCAGCAGATCGCGCTCGACGCGCTCCACCACGTCGCGGACGCGCACGCGCCGCTCGCCGAGCGCCAGTTCGGCGTCGTCTTGCAGCCAGGCCCGCACCTTCTTCTCGGCGGCGACGACGGTGCTGTGGTTGCGGCCTCCGAAGTAGGTGCCGAGCTCGCTGTACGACGACGCGGTGTGCTTGCGCGCCAGGAACATCGCCACCATGCGCGGGTGGCTGATGGCCCAGGCGCGGCCTGCCCCCTGGAGCGCCCCGGCGTCGAGGCGCAACACGGCGCAGACGGCCCGATCGACGTCGGCCGCCTGCACCACGCGCACCGCGTGTCGCAGCAGATCGGCGAGCGCCTCGCGCACCAGAGGGACGTCGATCGCTCGCCCGGTCACCCGGCTATAGTGGCGGATACTGTGGACCGCCCCCTCCAGCTCGCGCACGTTGCCGCGCAACTGGCCGGCCAGGAACGTCAGCACGGCGGGGGGCAGCGCGGCGCCGCCGCCCTCGGCCTTGGCCTTCAAGATGGCGAGGCGCGTGCCGCCGTCGGGCGGGGCCAGGCCCCAGACGGCCCCGCCCAGCAGGCGGTCGGTGAGTTCCGGCGAGAAGTCGTCGGCCAGGCGCGGGTGACAGTCGCACGTCAACACCATCTGCCGCGCATCGGCCAGGAGGGCGTCGAAGGTATGGAGGAGCTCTTCCTGGGTCGCCTTCTTCTTGGCCAGGAAGTGCAGGTCGTCCACGAGCAGCACGTCGCACTCGCGGAATTGCCGGCGGAACCCGCCCAACTTGTCGTGGCGCATCGCCTGCACGAAGCGGTTGGTGAAGTCCTCGCTCGTCAGATAGCGCACCACCCAGTCGGGGTGAGCGCGGCGCACGCCCGCATAAATCCCCTCCAGCAAGTGCGTCTTCCCGGTGCCGACCGGACCGAACAACACGAGCGGGTTGGCAGCCTCGCCCGGAACATCGACCACGCTCAGCGCCGCGGCGTGGGCCACGCGGTTGCTCGGCCCCACCACGAACTCGCTCAGCCGATGCCAGCGCCGCGTGCGCTTCGTCTCGGGGGCCCTGGCCGGGGCCGGCTTCGCGACCGGGGCCGGCTTGGGCGCTTCGGCGGGCTTGGCGGGAGTGGGGGCGGGGGCCTTCCCCTTGCGGGCGGCAGGCTTGACCTTCGCCGGCGCCGCCTCGCGCGCCTCGGCCTGTTCGCGGCGCGCGGCCTGGAACAGTTCGGGGTCGATGGCGAAGCGCACCTGCATCGGCCGGTTGAAGACCTCGGCCGCCGCCTGCGCCACCTCGCCGCCAAAGGTCTTGTGGAGCCATTCTTCGAAGTGACGATTGGGCACGCCGACCGTGAGCACGTCCTCGTCCCAGCGGAAGCGGGCGTGGCGCTCGAACCAGAGCTTGTAGCGCGGCTCGCCGATGCGGCGGGCGATCGACTGCGCCAACTCCGTCCCGATGGTGCGCTGGCACGTAATCACGAGGCTCCCTCCGGCGCGCGGTCGCTCCATCTGGGGTGGGTGTGTGGGGCAGGAACCTGCGCGGGGCGCCTTCGGTCGGTCCCGTTTGCGTGGGCAGACAAGAATGCGCGCGCCGCGCAGGCCCGCACCAACCGAGGAGGGAATTCGGGCAAGATGTGAAGGGAGAACGGCGCTATCTTCGTCACCCTGAGCTCGCCAGACAACGCACGCGCAATCCGTTGACGTGGCGCGGCCATCAGCTCCCAATCGGGCCGAACCTCCGGCGGGGGGCGGCAAAACGATGGGGACAAAGCAGGGGGCAGTGCGCGACGGGGCCCCAGTGTACAATGCCGAAGCGGCCCATTGCAGCTCGACGCCGAGATTGAAGCAGCACGACAACGGTTGTCGCCGCGCTGCGATGCCCGTCCATTCGACGGGGAAGGTTGACGAGCCCGCCCGCCGCGCCCCCCGCGAGCTGGGGCAGAGGAAATTCGCCGTGACCGAACAAGAATGGCTGGACCACGACGATCCGCTGCCGATGCTGGAGCTCGTGGCAAGCCGGACGAGCGACCGGAAGTTACGGCTCTTCCTCTGCGCCTGCTGCGCCCGCGTACTGGAGGGCGCAGCCCGATGGGGCAACATCCTCTGGGCTGGTCGTCAGATGGGGAGCATGCAGACGATCTGGAGCGCGCTGTGGACGGTCGAGCGATTCGCCGACGGGCTCTGCGGCACGAAGGGCCTCGAGGCCGCACGACGAGCCACGAAAGAGGCGGTAGTCGTCCCTGCCTCCATCGATTACGGCGGGGAAACCGGCCTGGATGGCGAGGCGGAGACCGTGCGAAGAGCGGCCGTGCGGCGGCTGACTCCAGAGGACGTCCTGGGCGCTTATCGTCAGGCGTTGACCACTCTCCGATACCACCACGGCGGCAGCGCGCTTCGGGGGGCTGGCGCTTCCCTCGAGTCGCTCGCCGAGCACCAGCGCCACGTGGCAAGTTGGCTTCGCGACGTGGTCGGCAACCCGTTCCGGCCCGCCGAGGTCGATCCCGCCTGGCTCTTCCTGGGCGACGGCAACGTCGTGAGGGTGGCCGAAAGCATCTACGCGAACCGCTCCTTCGGCGAGTTGCGTTTCCTGGCCGATGCCCTGGAGGATGCCGGCTGCGCCGACGCCGACGTCCTCGGGCACTGCCGGGGGCCAGGGCCTCACGTTCGCGGGTGCTGGGTGCTGGACCTGTTCATCGAAGCCCCGCGACGCTTCGCCCTCGTGGTCGCTTCCCCCGAGCCCAAGGAGGTGGCCCCCCGGCCGCAATCGAACCACCGCCTCCCACCTCGCCACGGCCCCCGTTGCGTCCGGGCGATTGGCTCTGTCCCCACTGTAAGGCGCACAACTTCGCCCGGCGCGCCGCCTGCCTTGGGTGCCAACGCGCCCGCGCGAGGCCGCAGCTGCGTGCGGGCGACTGGCTCTGTCCGGGCTGCAACGCCCACAACTTCGCCCGGCGGCAAAACTGTCACCAGTGCAACGCTGCCCGGCCATCCTGACCACGCACCGGGGCCATCCACAAGCGCCCGCAGCCCCCGAAAGGGCCGTGGGGCCTTCCCGGGGGCTGCGGGCGCTTGTGGATGGCAAGAGAAGCAAGGTCCCGGGCAGGCGTTCGACGACTTGGCGTGGCCTCCGCGAGCGGCTCAGCGCCGGCTGCTGGAGCGATTCCCGTAGCTCCCATAGCGGTTCCCGTAACCGCGATAGCCATAGCCGGCGTAGCCGCTGTACCCGAAACTGGAGTAGCCGGGGTAGCCGTAGAAGCCGCCGCAGTCGTCGAAGTAGTTGCTGTAGACGGGGTAGCCGTAGCCGTAGCTCCCGTACCCGTAGCCGTAGTTTCCGTAGCCGTGCGTGTAGCTGC
Source organism: Gemmatales bacterium (assembly GCA_038239195.1). Classification (GTDB taxonomy): domain Bacteria; phylum Planctomycetota; class Planctomycetia; order Gemmatales; family Gemmataceae; genus JBBSEZ01. The sequence continues at coordinate 34,834 of JBBSEZ010000017.1, read as the reverse complement.
GGGAGTGGGAATGCCCGTGGCTGCGCGAGCTGTAGCTGTGGGAGCTGCCGCCGCGGGCGCCCCCGCGCCCCGCAGCCTCGGCGGTGCCCGTCAGGGCGAGGGCCAGGACGGCGATCGCGATAGCGAACAAGGTCTTCTTCATGGTCGTCTCCAGTTGGCTCGAGATCGTTCTTCAGGATTGGGCCTTCAAGTCCCACAGTGGGCCTTTTGCCCTCTCCACTCTCTTGTTCGCGCCAAGCCGGAGATGTGACAGCTCCTTCGCGATTTTCCAGGCCCGACCGGGAAGCGCGTCTGCGCGGCCGGCTCAACGCCACCGGGCTTGCGGCTTCTGCTTCCACAGCCAGATGATCCAGTCCACGTTTTTCGGCTCGCCCCCGAAGTCCTTGAGCCGGGTCATGCACTGCCCGCGATGGTGCTGCGTGTGCATCGCCACCTGCACCAGCGCCTCGGCCACCGTGAGGACACACGGCGGCTCCGGGAACCAGGGTATCCGCACCGTCCGCGCCAGCCCCTCGGGCCCCAGGGCGGCCGTCAGCTCGCGCAGCCCGGCGTGCCCGGTCTCGGCGCGGGCTTTCAGCTCGTCGAAGGACGGCGGCGCTCCGCCCAGGGGGCCACCGGGCGCCTCGCCGCGCAAGATCGACAAAAAACCTTGCTGAACACCGAGAACGTGCGCCACGCGGCCGTGCAGCTCCTCGTTGTTGCGGGCGGGCGACTTGCCCCAGGCGTGGAAGAACACGGCATTGGCCCATTCGGCATGGGCCATCAGATCGCGCAGGAAGGGGAGCATGGGGGCCTCTCGAGCCATCGTTTTGAAGCGTCTCGCCAATCGCTACCTGGAGCGAAGAGGGGCGCGGCGCATTCCTCAATCTAGGCCGCGACTCCGTCGCGGGCCCCGCCGCGGAGGGGGGGGCTACATTGCCACGACTGCACCGGCCTTGCTTCCCTCGCGTTCTATTCCGGCCTTCGCGCGAGAAAAGGGCTCGCCGAAGGCACGCTCAGCCCGCCAGACAGAATGCGCCGCACGCCAGGATCGCCCTCACCGATGGCTCAGCCGGCGCAGCAACATTTGCAGGTCGCCGAGGACGTCGCCCCTCCTCTCGGGCGCGCGGCCCGGCAGCAGAAACGCCGGGTGATAGGTACACAGCACCGGCACCCCTTTGTGCTCGTACAGCCGCCCGCGCAGCCGGCCGATGGGCTCGGCCGTGCCGAGCAGCCCCTGGGCCGCCGACGCGCCCAGCACGACGATCGCCCTGGGCCGCACCAACTCGATCTGCCTGGTCAGGTATTCGCGGCAGTTGCTCATCTCCGCCGGCTCGGGCTTGCGGTTGCCCGGCGGTCGGCACTTCAGCAGGTTGGTGACGAAGACGCGGGCCCGGTCGAGGCCGACGGCGGCGAGCAGTTCGTTGAAGACGCGCCCCGCGGCGCCCATGAACGGCTCCCCGCTGCGGTCCTCGTCGGCGCCCGGCGCCTCGCCCACGAACATCGCGTCCGGCGACAGCGGGCCGATGCCGAACACGGTGTTCGTCCGCGAGCGGCACAGCGCGCCACAGCGGCGACAACCGGCCACCTGCTGAGCGACGACCGCGAGCTCCTGGCGGCGCTGCGCCGACGCCGGGTCGCTCTCCATCCCCGGGGCGAGGGGCACCAGCGGCACGGGGGCAGGGGCGCTCCCGAGTTGAGCGAGGACGGCGGCGAAGTCCTGCGGGCGCTGTTCGGGGCGCTCTTCGAGGCACGTTTCGAGCAACTCGGCCAGTTGGTCGGGCACGCTGCGCCAGTGGCGCGGCAACGGTTGCGGCGTCTGGAAGAGGGCGTAGCAGCAGGTGCGCGCGAAGCCGTACACGTCCGACGCCGGGCTGACGGAAACGCCCACCAGCTTGCCCATTTGCTCGGGGGCGGCGTAGTCGAGCGTGCCGGCGATGCTGCTGCCGATCAGCGTGTTCGTGCTCGCGACTGTCGTTTCGCGGGCCGTGCGGCGCAGGGCGAGGCCGAAGTCGATCAGCTTGACTTCCCACGGGCCCTCCGACTGAGGCGGAACGGCACGGAGGCCGTTCCCTACAGGGCCGCGTCGCACCAGCACGTTGGCCGGCTTCACGTCGCGGTGCAAGATCCCGCGCGCGTGGGCCGCCTGCAAGCCGGCCGCCACCTGGCGCGCCACGCAGCGCACGTCCTCGGCCGTCAGCGCTTGCTTCTTCGCCTCTTCTTCCAGAGTCGTGCCCTCGAAATAGTCCACGACGAGGTACGGCCGTGCGTCCTCGCCCGCGAAGCCGCAATCCTGCAAGCGCACGATGGAGGGATGATCGACCTGCCGCAGCGCCTGCGCCTCCGCGAACACCTCGTCGATGCCGCGGTCCAGATCGCCGTCCATCAGCGCTTTCACGACGACGGGCGCCTTGAGGAAGCGATGCTGACACAGAAACGCGACGCCGAACCCGCCCGCGCCGAGGATGCGCTCCGGCTGGTACTTGTCCATCGGGAACGGGGCGAAGCGGGCCGCGTCGAGCTTCACCGCCTCGCGCAACGCGGCGAGGGCCGCAGTCCAGTCGCGCCGCTCCAGGGCGGCGCGGTAGGCGTTGGCGTGGGCCTCCGCCCGCGCGGCGGGATCGTCCACCATCTCGGCGACGGCCGCGAAGTCCTGGCGAGCGGACTGGAAGTCGCCCGCCGCCACCTCCAGTTTGCCCAGCGCGTTGAGCAGCGCCGGCATCTGCTGCCGTTCGCCGTCCGGCAGGGCGCGGTAGCGGGCCACGAGCTGCTTCACCAGGGCCCGCTCGCCATCGCCGCGGATCGACAGGCTGTCGCACGGGCGCACCTCGCGATCTACCTGGTCGAGCTTGTTTTGTAGGTCGAGGACGGCCTGGTAGACGTCGCGGACTTGCTCCGACTGCCGCTGTTGCTCGGCGCGGACGTCGAGGACGGCGGCGTGCGTTTCGATCACCACGACGCGCACGTCTTCCAGCAAGCGCTCGAGCTGCTCGCCCTTCTCCGCAAGCGCCCGTTGCAGGGCCGTGAAGCCGGCCTCCTGGGACTGCTGGAGCTGTTCGAGCCTGGCGAAGGCGAGGCCCTGAAAGAGGGCGGTGTCGGTCTCGACGGCGCGCCGGAAGAAGTAGCGCGCCGCCAGCACCAGCAGAGAGTCACCGCGCTGGGGCCGCAGGGCGACGAAGGCGGCGAGGTTGTCGTGGCCCGCCTTGCGCAGGTCGTCGCTCATCTCCATCAGGGCGCGCGATTCGGCAGCGAGGACCGCCGGCGGATCGGCGAAGCGCGCGAAGGCGCCCGCTTTGCGCGCCAGGGCGGGAGCGTCGAGCTTGCCCTCGGCGAGCAGCCCGCCCTTGCGGGCGGCGCGCAATTCATCCAGGCACGCCTGGCGATAGACGGCCTTGCCGTGCATCTCGGCGAGTGGGCAAGCGTCGAGGAACGGCCGCACTTGTTCGCGAAAGGCCTTGTCCTCGCCGGAGGCGAGCAGCAGTTTCGCCCGGTCCCAGAGCGATTCGCCCGCCAGCGCCACTTCGAGGGCGCGCCACGCGCGCTCATTGGTCTGGCACAGGGCCTCGGTGAGCCTCTGGCTGTGGTCGATGAAGTGCCGCATCAAAAAGCCGACGACGCCCTCGACGGCAGACTCGCCGGGAGCCATTCCGACGGCGGAGCAGGCCCCGCCGAGGAGTTGGCGCAGGGCGAGGGCGCTCAGGGTACGTGCGATTCGCATGGGAGTTGCTCGCTTCCGGGCGGAGGGACGGTTCCATGGTCAAGAGGGGGATTATCCTCCGTCGGGCAGCGCCGTTCAAGCAACGTAGCGGCCGATCCGGTGTGGTGCTGCCAGAGGGCCCGCCGTATAATCGACGAGGCTTTTTCCCTCCCGAGGTGCGCCGTGCCCGAGTTGCCGGAAGTCGAAACGGTGGTGCGCGACCTGCGGCCGATGCTGGTCGGCCGGCGGATCGCCGACGTGCTCCGGCCCACCGGGCAGTCGCTGCGCTCGCCCTGGAACGCCGAATGGGGCGCGATCCTGCGCGGCAAGTTCGTCAGCGCCGTCGAGCGGCGCGGCAAGTGGATCGTGCTGCGCCTCGACGGCGACCACGCCCTGGTCCTCCACCTTGGCATGACCGGCCAGCTCACGGTGGTCGCGGGCGACGTCCCAATGGCAGACCACGTACACTTCCTCTTCCCGCTGGAAGACGGCCCCGCGGCCGAGGGGCCGCGCCAGTTGCGCTTCCGCGACGCCCGCCGCTTCGGCAGCGCCACTCTGATCTCCTCGGGCGCCGAGCTTCTCCAGTTCTTCCTCCTTTCCGGGCTGGGCCCGGAGCCGTTCGACCTCTCCCCCGCCGCCTGGCGCGAGTCGCTGGCCGCGACCGCGCGCCCCGTCAAGTCGGTGCTGCTCGATCAGCAGGTGGTCGCTGGCGTGGGCAACATCTACGCCGACGAGTCCCTCTTCCAGGCCCGCCTCCACCCTGCCACCCGCGCCTGCGACCTCACCCGCGCCGAGGCCGAGCGGTTGCGCAAGGCCATCGCCAAGGTCCTGGGCCGGGCCATCGAGCGGCGCGGCTCGACCATCCGCGACTACGTCGGCGGGTCGGGCCTGCGCGGCGGCTACCAGAACGAGTTTCTCGCCTACGGCCGGACCGGCGAGCCCTGCCGGCGCTGTCAAACCGCCCTCGTCTGCGTTCGCCTCGCGGGGCGATCGACGCATTACTGCCCCGAGTGTCAGCCTTCTTCGCCCGTAGTCCGTAGCCCGTAGTCCTTGGCAAAGTCAGAACGCGGCCCCTCTTTGCTAAGGACTAAGCACTAAGGACTAAGGACTAACGTAATGTCCTACCGCGCCTTGAAGCGCCTGCTGGGTGAGACGAGCCTGGAGCGGAAGTGTCGCTTCCTCTTCGGCGCGTTCATCCTGGTGCTCATCACGGGCAGTTTCTCGCTCTACGCCTGGCGGACGGAGCACCTGGCCTACGAGCAGATCACGACGACCTGCCGGCTGCTGATGGTGCAGATCGTCGATCGGCAGCTCGCCCACGGGTGCCGGCCCGTGGCCCAGCCGGGCAGGGCGCTGGCGCCGGCCAAGGCGGACGCGGGGCAGAAGAAGATGGCCCGGGCGCTCGACGAGTTCCGCGAGAACTGGGAGAAGAAGGGGCTGCCCGAGGCGCTGCAAAACGCGCCGTTCTGGACCATCAAGGGCAACGCCACGAGCATCGATCAGGTGCCCGACGCGGCCAGCCTCGAGCGACTCAAGGAGTTCCGCGACAACCCCAACAAGAACGAGTACGACGTTCCGCTCCACCGCAAGAAGCAGGTGCATTATTACGGCGCCGTGCGCGCCACCCGCACCTGCCTCGAATGTCACAAGCAGATGAACGCCGACCTCCAGGAGGGCGACCTCATCGCCGTCATCAAGATCGAGGTGGGGACCGGCGCCATCGACAACGGCCTGCACACCAACCGCGCCCTGCTCATCTCCACCGCCCTCGTCACCGCGCTGCTCATCATGGGCGGCAGTTACGTCATCGTCCGCTACGTCATCGTCAAGCCGGTCAAGCACCTCAAGGAGGTCAGCGACGCCATCAGCGCCGGCGAGCTCAACGTCCGCTCGGAGATCCAGACCGGCGACGAGTTCGAGGACCTCAGCCATGCCTTCAACCGCATGCTGCGCAACCTCGTCAACATGCAGGACCGCTTGCGCAAGGTGAACGGCGACCTCGACCGCAAGGTGGACGAGCTGGCGCAGGCCAACCTGGCGCTCTACGAGTCGAATCGGCTCAAGGGAGACTTCCTCGCGACCATGAGCCACGAGTTGCGCACCCCGCTCAACTCGATCCTCGGCTTCAGCGACGTGCTGCAAACCAGCCTGGGGCTGACGGACAAGCAGCTTCGCTGGGTCGCCAACATCCACTCCAGCGGCGATCAGTTGATGAACCTCATCACCGACATCCTCGACCTGGCCAAGATCGAGGCCGGCAAGATGCAGGTGCGCCTGTCGCGCTTCAGCATCCTCGACGTCTGCGAGGGCATGCTGACGATGTTTCGCCCCCTCGCCGAAAAGAAGAACATCGACCTGCGCGCGGCCCTGTCGCCCGCCGTCCCCCTGCTGCGCCAGGACGCCGTGAAGGTGCAGCAGGTGCTGTCCAACTTGCTGTCCAACGCCATCAAGTTCACCCCCGAGGGCGGGCGAGTCCTGCTCAAGGCCGACGCCGACGGCCAACACCTCGTGCTGACCGTCAGCGACACCGGCGTCGGCATCGCCCTGGAAGAGCAGGAACTGGTCTTCGAGAAGTTCCGCCAGGCGGGGAACAACCTGATGACGCGCGAGCACGGCGGCACCGGGTTGGGCCTGTCGATCGTCCGCGAGCTCTCCAAGTTGATGGGCGGCGAGGTGACGCTCCAGAGCGAGCTGGGTCGCGGAAGCACGTTTACCGTGCGCGTCCCGGTCGAACTGAGCGAAGAGCCGCGCCTGGAGCACGACCTGGTTCACGAAGGCATCGATCTGTCCAAGGCCCAGCGCGTGGACGTCCGGCTCTACGCAGGCGCGGCAGAGCTCGCCTCGCCAGGCCCGCCCACCCGGCTCGCCGCGGCCGAGGACGCGCACGCCAAGCCCCCCCTTTAGCCGCCCTGCTTGCGGGGCGCCCGAGTGCCCTTGTGCCGATGCGGCGGGTTGCTATCCTGCTGCCGTCGTGGTTGGGCCGGCTCTCCACGCGGAGGTGGGCATGCGGAAGCGAAGGTCGATCCTGGAACGGCTCGCCTGGCTGGGGCTGGCGGCCCTGCTGCTCGTCAACGGCGGGTGCCTTTTGGCCGTCGCCGGCGCGGCCGCGGGCGGCGCTGCGGCCGCCGGCTACGTCTATTACAAGGGCAACCTCTACCGGGAGTATTCCACCCGCATCGACCAGACCGTCCCCGCCGTGCGCGCCTCGCTGGCGGAGCTGCAGTATCCCGTGCTCACCGAGACCCAGGGCGCCGGCGAGGTCACCATCGCGTCGCGCGCCCCGGATGGCAGCACCGTGCGCGTCATGATCGACGCCATCCCCGGGGCCACCCCCGCCGACGCGGGGAAGACGCGCATCTCCGTGCGCGTCGGCCTCACGGGCGACGAACCGATCAGCGCGCGCGTCCTCGACCAGATCAGCCAGCACATCGTCCCGCTCGGCGCTTCGGGCCCGGGCGCCACGCTCGGCCCGCCCTCCCCCATCGGCGAGACGGCCCCGCCGCCGCTCGCCGGCGCTCCGGCGCCTGGCCCCGGCCTGGCCGACCTGACGACGCCGGCGCAGCCACGCTAAGCGGCGAACGTCGAGGGCCCGCCGCTTGCGGCTTAGCGGGCCATCTTCTCCAGTCGGGCCAGCCAGGAGCGCGCCTCGGCCTTTTTGCCCTGCCGCGTCAGCGCCTGCACCAGGCGAGCCAGGTAAACGGGATTGTTCTCGTCCCCCTCGACCAGCCGGAGCAGGTGCTCGCCCGCACGCGCCCAGTCCTTCTCTGCCTCGTAGAGCTGCGCCAGCCGGGAGCGCTCCGGGGACGAGAAGGCCGCCATGCCCTCGAGTGCTTGCAAGGCGGCAAGCCGCGCGCTCGGGCTGGAGGCCTCGACCAGGGCTCGCACGCGCCGGTCGGCGGGGGCCTCGCCCCGCCGACGGTTGTGGGCGAGCAACTTCAGCGCCACCTCGCGCTTGCCGCGGGCCCCGTCGGCGCTCGAGGCCAGGGCAAGGTCGCGCCGCACCTGCGGGAGCTCTTCCGCCGCCAGGTGGGCTCGCGGGCCCAGCAACGCGCCCAGGGCGGCTTCCGCCCGGGCCGGCTGGTCGCTGCGCAGGTAGAAGCTGGCGGCCCGGCGCAGGACAACCGGGTCGTCGGGCGCCTTGGCGATGGCGTCCGAATAGTGTCGGGTCGCTTGCGCGAAGCGCCCCAGCGCTTCGCAGGCGCGCGCCCGCGCCAGGGGCAGGCGCGCGGGAGGCAGTTCGCGCTCCATCGCCACGAGGGCGGCCTCGAGTTGGCGAGGTTGCTCGTTCCTGTTCAGATGGGTCAGCAGCGCCAGCCAGGCGTCCATCGAGCCTCCCGACAGCTCGACGGCCTGCCGCAGCAGGGACTCGCCCTCGGTCGGCCGGCCCGCGGCGCTCATCGCGCCGGCGAGCCAGATGCGGTCGCGCGCGGAGCGCCCCAGCGGATGAACCGCCGCGCGCGCCAGGTCCACGGCGCGGTCGTGCCGGCGGGCCAGGAGCGCCACCTCGGCCGCAAGGCGCAGCGAATCGCGCGACAGCGCACCGTGCTGCTGCGCCCGCTCCAGCAGCCGGTCGGCCTCCTGAGGGCGCGAGCTCGCCAGGAGCAGCCGCACCGTTCGCCGCACCACCGGCCCATCGAAGTCGCCCAGTCGCACGGTCTCGAGGTAGAGAGGGAGGGCCCGCTCCGGCTTGCCTTCGAGGTCGGCGAGGCGCGCCTCCAGCAGCGGGCCGCGCGACCAGTTGGGCCGCCGCGCCCGCACCTCCGCAGTCAGTCGCCGAGCCTCCTCCAGACCGCCCCGGTCGCCCTGCTCGGCCCGGGAGAGGAGGCGCGCCGCAGCGCCGCAGCGCCAGAGCGCCCCGTTCTCGCCCTCGACGCCGCGCAGGCCCGCCAGGGCCACGCGCGCGGCGGCGTCTTCGCGCAGCGCCAGCAGCGCTTCGACGTGCAGCAGGCGCGGGGCCGGGGCCTCGGGGAGGAGCGCCACCAGTTGCCGCGCCAGCCGGGCCACCGCCACCTGGTCGCCCAGGCGCTGCTGCGTTCGCGCCAGGTGCCACAGCAGCCTTTCGCGCTCGGGCCCGGAAAAGAGCTGCGTCCCCTTTTCCAGGTCGCGCAACGCGCGCCAGGCGTGGGCGGGCTCTTCCTGAGCGGCCAGGTTCACCCGCGCCATGCGCCACGCGGCCCCGTCCCCGACCTTGCCGCGGGCATCGTTCAATGCCTTTTCGGCCCCGGCGAGGTCGCCCCCGCGCGCGAGCAAGCCCGCCAGCCCGGTCCAGAGCGCCAGCTGCCTGGGCGACTTCTCGATCGCCTTCTCGAGGATCGTGCGCGCCTCCTCCCCGCGGTCGCGAGCCTCCAGCATTTCGGCCCGCAGCAGGGCGGTTGCCTCGGGGCCTCGAGCGGTCTCGGCCCGCTCGAGGGCGCTCTCGGCCGGGAGCCAGTCGCGCTCCGCGACCGGCAGGGCAAACTGCGCCCGCACGCGAGCCTCCGCCAGCAGCGCCCAGCCCGCCTCCGGCGGCGCCGGCGACTTCATCAGCGCCTCGAGATGGCGCCCGGCGTCCTCCATCGGGCCATCCTTCAGAAGCACCTCGCCGAGCTTTAGCTGCGCCGGGCGCGAGCCGGGATCGGCAGCGACCGCCTGGCGCAGGGCCAGCAACCGGGCCCCGAACTGTCCAAGCTCTCCGCGGCAGTGGGCAAGCTCCAGGAAGCAGCGAGCCCGCAGAGCGGGGCTTGCCTCGGGCGCGCGCGAGGCTTCCTCAAAGGCTCGGGCGGCCTCGGCCCATTTGCCCTGCTTGGCCTCGATGCGTCCCGTCAGGAAGCGCCTGGCTGGTGCCGGCCCCCCGGCCTTCTTGAAGCGGGCGAGCGTCGCCTCGGCGGCGGCGCGGTCCTGCTCGGCCTGGGCGTCGGTCAGGGCGAACAGGAGGTCGGGATGGTCGGGCATCGCGCGCAGCGACGCGCGCAGGGCGGCGACCGCCTCGGTGAGGTGGCCCCGCTCGCGATCCAGGGCGGCCAGGGCGACTGCCGGCGCTGGCTCGCGCGGGTGCCGGCGCACCGCCTCGGCCCAGTACGTGCGCGCCTCTTCCAGCCGGCCCAGCCGATGCGCCAACCGGGCGCTGGCCGACAGCACGCCCAGGTCGTGCGGGGCCAGCGTGCGGGCACGGGCCAGGTCTTCGCCCGCTTCCGCGAAGGCGTTGTGCTGTTCGCGGTATCGGGCCCGCAGCAAGGCGACGCGCGCCGAGCCCGGGTGGGCCTCGACCAGATCGGCCATCAGTTTGTCGGCCCGGTGCGCCTGGCCCAGGCGCTGGCGGAGGACGTCGGCCAGCAGGGCATGCGCCTCGAAGTGCGCGGGGGCGAGCCGGACCGTCTCGCGGAGGGCGCGCGCGGCCTCTTCGTGGTCCCCTTCCGCGCTGGCGCAGCGGGCCAGCTCCAGCAAAAGGTCGGAGCGCTCCGGCTCGGCGCGCAGCAAGGCCTCGAGGTGGGTGCGGGCCTCGCCGAACTGCTCCAGCGCGAAGGCCAGCTCGTACGCCTTGCGCCGCGCGTCGCACCGGCCAGCATCCCGTGCCAGCACCTGACGCAGGACCTCCAGGGCACGCCAGCGCTCGCGGTCGGTGCGCACCCGGTCGGCCCGCAGAACGGCATAGCGGGCCCGCCTGTCGTAGTCGTCCGGCGCGAAGACGAAGTAGCGCTCCAGAGCAGCCAGCGCTTCGTCGGGGTGCCCTTCGCCCTGGGCCTGCTCGGCCCGGACGAGCTGGCCGCGGGCGTGCCTGCGCATCTGCCAGCCGTGGAGAAAGTGCGTCAGCACGGCGAGCACGACGAGCGCAGCGCCGGCGCGGACGAGAAGCTTGACGTTGATCGTATACCGGGTCATCGAGCTGCCCTCGTCTTGCTCCGGGGGAACGGAGCGAGACCGGCAAGGGGGCATCTGCGGGAAAAAGCTCCGATGCCAGGCCGGGGATGAAAAGCCTGATGGCGTCGGAAGAACGGAGGGCGACAACGCGGCGGAGGCCGCGAGCCGGGGCGGGCGCCGAGTCGCGCTCGCCTCCACCTCGCGGCCTCCTCCTAAGACCGTTACTCGGTCGCCGGCGCGGGGCCTCCGACCGTCTCCGGCCCGGCCCCGTTCTTGCGCCGCGACAGCACGTAGAAGACCGGCAGGCCCAGCAGGCCCAGCAACCACGCCGGCGGGGCCGGGACCACGTTGCCGTGGTGCCCGTGGTGCCCGTGGTCTCTGTCCCCGCCGTTGCGCTGCTGTTGTTGTTGCTGTTGTTGCTGTTGTTGCTGCTGCTTTTGCTTGTTGACGTTGTCCACCGTGATGGTGATCGGCTGGCCCGAAGTCGTCGGCACCCCTGTCGAGGGGACCGGCGTCCCTGTCGGCGTGGTCGTCGTCGGCGTCGGCGTGGTCGTCGTCGGCGTGGTCTGGGCCTGGGGCGTGCCGCTGCCGCCCCCCGAGCCGAGCGCGCCGCCGCCGCCGAGCCCGCCTCCCGGGATGGAGCCGGTGCCGCCGCCCAGCCCACCGAGCCCGCCGCCGGTGCCGCCGCCGAACCCACCCGGGAAGCCGCCTATGCCACCCCCGGAAGCGCCGCCCACGATGCCGCCCCCGGTTGTCCCGCCGCCGCCGCCGCCCCCGTCCGTGGCGATTGCCCGGATCGGAGTCGGAACGCCGCCGTCGGCAATGGCGCCGACGACGCGACCGGGGTCTTCGTTGCCCGCGGCTGCCTCGCCGACCACGAACGGCCGGCCCACGATGCGCGTATCGTCATAGACCGGCGGATAATCGCTGGTGAACCCGAAAACCGTGCTGCGCTCGCCCGGGCGCAACGGGTTGGTCAGCCAGTAGGCCCGCACCGCGGGCCAGCGCGTCCGGCGCGCATCGCGGCCGACTTCTTCCCCGGTGGGCCCCTTCTTGGCCCCCTTCTCGCCGGGCCTCCCCTCGTCTTCCAGGGGGCGCACGGGCCCGTGGTCGTCTTCTTCCCCGCCCGTCACCCGCACGTCGCGAGCCCAGCTCCAGGTACGCTGGGTGCCGCGCGGGGCCAGCACGTCGCTTTCTTCGTACACCGGCATGCGGTAGAGCGGCCGCCGGGCGCCGTCGAACGACGCCTGCATCAGCAACTGGACGCGGTCGGGCTGCCGGCCGATTTCCGACACCGGCGTGCCGATCGGCACGATGGCGCCGAACACGTCGATCTCGCGAAACCGATACAGCCGCGGCGCCAGGTGTGGGGGCGCTTGCGGGGCATAGCTGGCGTCGCTGACCCCCGGGAAATCGGTCGAGATCGGCCGGATGCCCTCGGTGGCCTTGCCCGCCGGGGCCATGAACGGCATGGCGAAGCCAACGCCGCGAACCTTCTTATCGACCGTGCCGCGCAGGTGGCCCCACGACGTGATGAGGCGCGGGTCGATCAGCAGGCGGATGCTGGCGTGGCTGATGACGCTTTCGCGGCCGCTGTCGTTGATGACCTGGTAGAGGTAGATGTACCGGGCCTTGCTGTCGAGCGTGGTGCGGTCCGAATCGACGCCGAGCTGGAACAACTTGTCGAAGTCCTTGATGCCCGTGCCCCACTGATCGCCTTCCTTGCCTTTTCGGCGATCGAGGACGGTGAAATAGACCGTCCCGCCGATCTGCTTGCTCTCGAAGCGTGCGCCGGCGGCGGCCACCCCGCCCTTGAGCTTGAGGGGCCCCTCGCTCGCCGGGTTGCCCGGGCGCGTGTAGCCGGTGTACTTCGGGAGCACTTCCGCCTTAGCGGACGGGCAGGCAAGCACCGCCCCAAGGCCCCCCAACAACAGAGCGCCTGGCAGAAGCGCTCGCAGACGGGAAGAGGTTCTCATGGTAGTTGTCTCTGTCCTTCTCAACACACTTACACCATACAAAACGCCGAAGCCGCCACCGAGAACCTCCACCCGAGGTTGGCGCCGAAGGGGGCGGCGCCAGGGAATTGCGGCCTCGATTGCTCAATCCTACACTGAGACCCCTTCCGGTCGTCAAGGACAAATCGTAAAATTTTGTGGCGTGCCAACTTCGGTTCGCGTCACATCTCAACTTCGGGCCTGTTTCAGGGGGAGCAAGAGCTCCGGCGACGGGCCTCGGCCCTTCAGCGCCGCCCGTAGCCCCCGCTTCAGGGCTCGCGCCCCCGCGCGCCCGCGCTCCACCAGGCGCCGCGCGTGTTCGACCAGCGAGCCTCGCGCCGCCCGGACCTGCACCAAGGGCCGCGTCGTCCGCGTCAACTGCATCTTGTAGAGGGCGGCCCCGCCCAGGAAGTCGAACTCGCGCCGCCCCGCCTCGATGGCGACGCGGATGGCATGGGCCAGCAGCACCCCGCCCGGGCGCACGCCCTTGGGCACGTCCAGGCGCCGGCCGCACTGGTAGAAGCAGACCTTGCCGTCGTGGACGATGCTGTACGTGGCCGCCACCGGCTTCCCGCGCACGCTCAGCCAGATCAGGTCCAGTTCCCCCCGGTCGAGCAGGAGCGGCATCACCTGGTCGTGAAAGGCGAGGAAGTGCGGCGAGCGGAACGTCCCGACTTCGCCCTCCCCCTCCCAGCGCTGGCGATGCAGCCCGATCAGGGCCTTTTTCCCCCGTTCCAGGTCGGCCGGGGTCGTGGCGCGCTCCAGGGCCCATTCGCCCGCCGACCACTCCTCGAAGTCGCGCAGGGAGCGGGTGATGTTATAGCGGTTTTTCTTGTCGAGCGACTTCAAGTAGGCGCCCCAGGTGGGCGGCAGAGCGATGTACGGGGCCTCCCCCGTGGTCGTCTGCTCGGCGCGGTACCCGGCCCGGCGAAGGGCCGCGACGAGCAGCGCCGGCATCGGCCCGTCGCCGGCCATCATCGGCAAAACCAGCTCGTCCCAGGCGCCCGCCCGGTCCTCGGCCAGGGCGCGGGCGAAGGCGTCGGCGACGGCGGCCTCGAAGCCGCGCTCGGCGATCGCGTTGAGGTAGTCCGAGCAGATGGCATCTTCCTCGCGCTCGCCCGCTCCCAGCGGCTCGAGCCGGCGGAATGGAATGCCGGGGAAATACCAGTATCGTCTTCGCAAAAGCGGTGCCAGGCCGACGAGCCGCCCCGTCTCGTCGCGAAAGAGAAGCGCGCGAAGTTGCCGGTGGTCCTGGGGCCCGAACACGCGCCACCAGGTCAGGAGCCATTCGGGCGTCAGCATCCCCTCGTTGCTGGCGCTGCGCGCGAGCAGGGCCCGCCAGTCCTCGCGCAGGCGCTCCAGCTCGGCCGCGTCGGTCACGACCGTGCAGGACAGGGGCAGCGCTGGTTGGAAAGGAACGTTCACGTGGGGCCCCGGCGAGTGCGACAACGATTCCGGGAGGGGCCTGCCAAGCCGCAAGCGGAATTGCGCCAGGGCCCGCCGCCTGCGGCTTGGCGATCCGCGCTCCCCGAGTATACGTCATGGGGCCGGTCGGCGCCGACGGGGACCGGAATGGGAGGTATAGTTCGAGAAGCCCCCGGAGTGGTCGGCCATGCCTGTTCTCGAGGGACCGTCATGTCGCTCGCCGTCAGCGTTGTCATCCCCACCTACAACCGGGCCCATCTGGTCCCTCGGGCCGTCGCCTCCGCCCTGGCCAACGTCGAGCCAGGGGACGAAGTGATCGTCGTGGACGATGGCTCGACCGATGGCACCGAGGAGGCCCTGGGGCCCTACCGCGACCGAATCCGACTGCTCCGCGGCGAGCACGCCGGCGCGGGGGCCGCCCGCAACCTCGGCATCGCGGCGGCGCGCGGCGCCCTCGTCGCGTTCCTCGACTCCGACGACGAGTGGATGCCCGACAAGCTCGCCCTGCAACGCGCCCTGTTCCAGGCCCGTCCCGACTTGCTGTTCTGCTTCAGCGATTTTATCGTCCGCGACAACGCGGGCCAGGAACATCGCCGCTACCTTGCCGAGTGGCACCACGACGCCCGCGGCTGGGACGAGATCCTGGGCCCTGGCGTGCCGTTCTCGTCGCTGGCGCCGCTGCCCTCGGGACGGGGGGACTTTTCGGTCCACGTCGGCAGCCTCTACCTGAGCGAGATGCTGGCGGACTACGTCGCCACCTTCACGATGGTGGCTCGCCGCGTGGAAGCAGGCCCGGCCCTCCAGTTCGCGGTGGACGTGCCGACCTACGAGGACTGGGAATGCTTTGGGCGCCTGGCCGCGGCGGGTCCGGCCGCCTACCTCGACTGCGAAACCGCCTGGAACCACGGCCACACGGGGCCCCGCTTGACCGATGCCAACACGTATGTCAGCACCTCCGCCCGGCTGACGATCCTGGAGCGCTTCTGGGGACAGGCCCCGGAGTTTCTCGCCCGGTACAGCGAGGAGTATGCGCGGCGCCGGGCCGAGCAATATCGGGCGCGGGCGCGCTGGCTGCTGATCCAGGGCCGAATGCGCGAAGCACGGGCCGACCTGCAACGGGCGGGCCACACGGCGATGGCGGATCGTGTGCTGGCGCGGTTGCCCGGGCCCCTGGTCCGCGGCCTGTTCGGCCTGCGGCGGGCCTTCCGCCGCCTTGCCGTCAGGAGCCAGGGGCCAGAGAAGACAGAGGCTCTGGCGCCTCGCGAAACGGCAAGCAAGAGCTCTGGTTCCAGGCCCCTGGTCCCGGGGCGCCTCGCTCCGGGTACGGGAAGCGATCCTTGAGCCGATTGATGGGGTGCTCGAACAGGTGCCAGGACAGCATGGCGACGGCGACGGTCGCGGCCAGGGCGAGGGCCGTGCCCGGGACCGGCTGGAGGAAGGGGAGCCATTCCACCAGCGGCCGCTTCACGCCGTACGAGAAGTTGTGGAAGACGTACAGCCCGTAGCTGATCTTGCCCAGGTAAACGACGGGCCGGACCGACAAGGCCCGCAGCAGCCAGCCGTCCTCCAGGCGCCACGTGCCCAGGACGATCAGGGCGAAGCCGATCGCGTGCAGGGTCGGATAGACGGTCCGGCCGCCCTGCGGCGCCAGCAAGAGAAAGTGGAACTCGGCGAGCCCGGCGAGGAACTCGCCCGCCAGCAGGAGGCCCGCGAGGACCAGGCGCCGGGCGGGCAGCGGCTTCTCGCGCTGCCGGACCTCGTAGAGCCCCATCAGGCAACCCCAGGCGAGGAACTCGCCCGCCACGGGTAGCAGGGCCCACGACTTGGCCCCGGGACACTGCCAGGCCAGGAACAGCCGGACCAGCACCGAGCCGACGATGGCGACGCCGAGCAAGCCCATCCGCCAGCGGCGCGGCGCGCCGAGCAAGGCCAACGGATAGAGCAGATAGAATTGCTCCTCGACGCACAGGCTCCAGAAGTGGTTGGTCGGCCCGGTCCAGACGTCGTGGGCGAAGACGTAGACGTTGTGCAGATAGAGGAAGTACCAGGCCGGGTGTTCCAGCCGGCCGCTCGCGAGGAGCACGACGAGGACGGCGTAGTAGAGGGGAAAGATGCGCAAGGTCCGGCGGAGATAGAAGGCCCGCAGGCTCGCCCCCACGGCCGGCCCTTCGTGCAAAACCAGGATGCGCGCGATCAGGAACCCGCTGAGCACGAAGAACAGGGGGACGCCCATGGCGCCGTACGAAAAGAGGCGATCGTTGGCGTGAAAGAGGAAGACGCCCGCGATGGCCAGGCATCGAAGGCTGTCTAATTGCTTCTTGTGTTGCGTCGCGTCGCTCATGGCCACGAACTACCCCACCACCCGGCGCAGGCGGCGCAGCGCCCGGAACGTCGCCCACTTGAGGCGGTCGCGCCACGCGGACGCCCCCACGGGGGCCGGTCGCAGACCGCGCTGTCGCAGCCAGTGGTTCACCCGGTAGATGGCGCCGCGCCGCTCGGAGGATCGCGTCTGAAACGTGATGCTGAACGAGACCGAGACGTCGGGCCCGTTTTGCACCCAGTGCGGGGCCGTCACTGGCACGTGGGCCCCCTCGCCGGGGGCGAGGTCGAACGGCCGGGCCTTGACCTGAAACTGGTCCTCGAAGACGAGGTTGCGGTGGGCGCCCGAGTAGAATCGCTCGAGCTCCTCCTCGGAGAGCAGTGCGCGGTCGTCGGCGGGGAAGACGTCGATGCGCTTCCGCCCGCGCACCTGGAGCAGGAAGTTCCACTCCGGGTCCACGTGGTACGGGGTCACGGAGCCGGGCGACGACACGAAGACGAACGCCTCGCGGTGGTCGATCTGCGTGGCGTCGGGATGGCCCATCTCCTCGACCCGGGCCAGGCAGGCGGCCAGCAGGGCGCCATACTCCGCGTCGCGCTCGACGTTCTTGAGCACCAGCCACGACTGGCAGTTCTCGATGCGCTCGATGGTCTCTTCGACCGACAGCCCGGTGTGTGGCGTCAGGTCGGGCCGCAGGTTCACCGGGACGTTGCCGGCGTTGTACTCGACCTGCTCCGGGGGCAAGGCGCGGGCCAGCTCGAGCAAGCGCGGCAGGGCGAAGAGCGGGTGGTCGGCGAGTTGGTGGCGGACGCGAAACGGCGCCCGGCCGAAATGGGCGTCGAAGTCGGCGCGGTCGATCGACAGCAATTCGCCGGGCGAGGTGACGGGAGAGGTGAGCACGGCGCTCATGATGGGCCACCTTCTTCGGAGGAAGGCGCGGGAGCGGGGGCGCGGCGCCGCGCGAACTTGCGCTTGAGCCAGCGGGCGAGCGGAAGCGCGGAGAGGGCCAGGTCCCCGAAGCGGCGCCCGGTCGCCACGAGGAGCGACTGCACCATCCGGCGCTCCAGCCACAGCCGATCGATCATCGGGTGGTTGGGGACGGCGCAGGAGTCGAGCCAGCGCGTCGAGCGCTGCCGATGGAGGTGCTCGAGGGTGTAAACCTCCAGGAGCACGCCGGGCGAGTTGCGGGCCTCCGCCTCGTCGAAGGCGATCTTGAACGCATAGCCGCCGGGGGGGGCCAGCAAGTTGCACTTCAGGGCCAGGGGCTGGCCGTCGCGAAAGAGGCCCAGCATCTGGAGCCGGCCCTGTTCGGCGGCGGCCTGCGTCATCTCCCGGAAGAAGGCGGCATTCTCCGGACGGCAAGCCATGGCGCTGCCCTCGGTCCCCTTCCAGCCCGACGCCTCCAGCCGCAGGAACGACTCGACCCAGGGCGCTGGGTCTTCGCCCTGGCCGAGCACGCGGTAATCGAGGCGCCCGGCCCCGCCGAGGGCGCGTTCCTTGCGGCGCAGGTCCTTGAGGCGCTTGCCGGCCATCGCCTCGTGGAGGTAGGCCTCGGCGCCCTGCGCGTCGGGGGACCGGGGCTCGAGGCAGGCGCGCGCCCACGCCTCGACGACGAAGGTCGGCCGGAGGGCGGCGTTGCAGTGGGCGAGGAGGGCGCGGGCGAAAGGCCCGTCGGCGGTCATGGCGTCGAACTGGAGCAGGGCCCCGCCGAGCGGGGAGGCGTAGAGCCAATCGAACAGGGCGGCGAGGGTGGGCGCGGCGCAGTCGGCGCGCACCAGGGGCGTGTCGAGGAAGCAGTAGAGGTGTTTCCAGAGGCCGACGACGCGGAGCGGCAGGGCGCGGCTGAGGCGGCGGCGGTGGAGCGGGAACAGCCCGCACAGGACCGGGCGGCCGGCGGGCTGGCGGGGCGCATGGCCGTAGACCAGGACGAAGAACACGCCCTCGCCGGCGGCGAAGGCGCGCAGGGCGGGGAGCATCATCCACGGCTCGTGGAAGGCGTTTGGCTCCAGGGCGGAGCGGGCCAGTTCGCGCCAGGCGGGGACGTGGGGGGCCAACTCGGCCTCGTTGTGCAGCACCAGCACCGAATTGGATCGCGTGTCGCCGCCGCGCGCCAGACAGGGCGCGAGGGACGACACGGTCCGTTCGTTGGGCCACCCAGGCGCAGGGGCGGGGACGGTGAGGGATGGCGAAAGGGGCTTGAACAGGCTCATGGCGCGGGCCTACCTTGCCGGGGTCGAAGACCGAATCACACGCCGTTCATCGGGCCGCTGGCGGAACAGATCCCGGCCACCGCTTCGGGAGCGGAGGCGCGATCGGTGTAGGGCCAGGAGCCGCGTTCCGGTTCCGCCCGCCCCAGGCGGCGTTTGAGGCCGTAGACCCAGTTCAAACACCCGGCCAGGTGCAGTTCCAGGTTGAGCAGGCTGTGGAAGTAGGGGACCGCCTCGCGCGGCAGCAGGCGGTTGTCGATGCCGGGCCGCACGAACCCGCCGAAGGCCGACAGGGCGCCTTCGTAGCCGGCCTCCTCGATCAACGGCGACACCTCGGGGCGGACGTTATGTTTGCCACCGAACGGATAGGCGAAGTAGCGGACGGGCCTGCCCAGGCGCTGCTCCAGCACGAGCTTGGACTCGAAGATCTCGGCGCGGGCCTGATTGTAGGAGACGCTGCCGAGGTTGGCGTGGGTCACCGTGTGCGAGCCAATCTCGAAGCCGAGGCCGGCCATCTCGCGCACGTCGGCCCAGGTGAGGTTGGGCAGGCGCGGCAACTGGCGGTCCCAGTCGAAGACCTGCTCGGTGCCCACGTAGGAGGTGGGGATGAAAAACGTGGCCGGCAGGCCGAATTCCGCCAGCACGCGAGCCGCGTCGAGGTTGTCGCGGTAGCTGTCGTCGAAGGTGATGGCGATCGTCCGGGGCGGGATCGGTTCTTGCCTGCGAAGGAGGCGATAGACCTCGCCGAGGGGCACGACGTGGAAGTTGCGGCAAAGCATCCGGCAGACGTCGCGGAAGCGCTGCGTGGAGACCGTCAAGCCGTCCTCGGGGATGGCGTCGGTGACGCGGTGGAACAGCAGCACGACCATGAACTGCCGTCCCGCCCGGCGCGACAGCGCCTCGTGCGCCCGCCCAGCGCCGGAGTATTTGTACAGGCCACAGAGAGTCGCTTTCGCGACGGTCTTCAAGCGGTTCATGGTGCGATCCGCCCTGGGGCGGGGGGAAGTAGCGGAGGGCCCTCGGACAACGCTCTTGGGGGCGGGGCCGCGCTTGCCCTCTTCTACTATAGACCACGAACCTCCTGCTCGGGTGCCAATTCGGTGTCAATTGTCGGCAATTGGGGCCCACGAGGGGCCAAGCGCGCCACGCGCGCTCGCGCTGTGGCCTTGCGCGTGCCCGCGTCGAGCGACGCAGGGGGCAATGGCTTGGCAATCGTTGACGGGGCGGTTGGTGACGAATCGCCCGGCCGCCCTCACACCGGGGCCGGCTCGCGGTTGGCGACCAGCTCGTAGTCGCGCGCCGCGGCGACGCTGCCGGTCCAGCCCGCCTCGGCGGCCTTGACCAGGTTGTACATCTCGCGGGCCGTCACGTAGTGGTAGTGGAAGTTCGGGTGGTGCCGCGCGTGCTCCGCCAGGGCTCGATGGAAGCGGACCATCGGCTCGCCCAGGAGCGCCTCGTGGCTGTCCTCGACGGCGCCGTGGGCGTGCAGCTTGACGAAGAACCAGTCCGGCCGGGCCGGCACCTGCACGCGCGCCCGCAGCCACAACAGCAGCCGGTTCAGCGACGGCGGGTGGCTCCCTTGCAGGCAGCCGTTTTCCAGGCGCGGCACCAGGCCCCATTTGCGCCGGCCCCAGTCGATCAGCAGAGGGCCCTGCACCAGCAGCAGCGAGCCCGCGGGCGGGGCCCCGCGCCCGACCTCCACGCCGCGGTCGTGGGAGCGCGGTCGGCCGGGGACGTCGGCGGCGTAGTAGAGGCTGTTGATCGTCGGCGTCTGCGTCGGGCTGGGGGCGGAAGGAAGGGTGAAGTCGGCGTAGCACCCGGTCTCGCGCAAGATCGTCAGCTCGTTGTTCACCCCGCAATGGCGCCCGTCGGGGCGCGCGTTGCACAGCGCCCAGTTGCCGTGAACGAAGGCGTACGCCAGCTCGCCCGTCTGCCGGTGGCGCGACAGCAGCCCGTGCCGCGCCGCCAGCAATTCCTTGAGCTCCAGCAGTTTCTGGCGAAGCCCCTCGGGCGTGTCGTCGTCGTGATGCAAGTGGACCTCGACCTCGGCCAGGCCTGCGGCGCACAGTCCGGCGAGCGCGTCGAGGTGTTCGGCCTCGTATTCCTCTATCGGGTAGAAGAACGTGTGGCGCGGCGGGCGGCCGTCGCTGTCCACAAAGCCCCCAAGATTGCGCGGGTAGTCCTCCACCCAGCGGCGCACGCGTGCGCGGGCCACCTCGGGCGTCGGGTTTTGGAATTTCGGCTCGTAATGGTCGGCGATGCAGAGGAGGACGTGGACCTCCTCGTGCGAGCCGGGGGCGCGGCGGCGCGGAGCGTGCGCCAGATAGGGGAGCAGCCAGCGCTCGAGGTGGCGCTGGCGCAGCCCCCACGCGAGCACGCCGGCCGCGACGCACAGAACGGCCCCGACCACCAGCAGCGCGGTCCACATCATGACACCTTGCCCGGCGAGGAACGAGCGAGGCGCGGCGCTTCACGGGTCAGCGCCAGCGTCCTTGCCTTATCGTAGTTCACCTTTTGCCAGGACTGCCCCTCCCGCCCGGTGAGCCACACCCAGAAGGCCACCCAGGCCGCCCCGTTGAGCACCAGGAACGAGGCCGCCGCCGAGGCCGGTTTGAAGCGCGCCGCCACGCCCGGCAACATGCCCGCCAGCCCGAGCGCGTAGCACAGCATCTGGGCGACAAGGGCGACGTCGTATTCCCAGCCCGGCAGCACGGCGCTCAGGGCCAGCAGGGCCAGAAGCGCCCACGGCACGACCAGGCGCAGCAACTTGTGCGACAGGAACTGAATCCAGACCGGGCTGCGCCAGGGCAGCAGGGCGGCGGGCAGCCGCGTGGCGAGCTGGAAGTTGCCGGCCAGGGTGCGCACCTTGCGGCGAAACTCGTCGCGCGCCTTGTCCGGCAGGCGATCGTAGGCCATCGCGCGGGCGTCGTGGACGACGCGCTTGCCTTGCAGGGCGACGTTCAGCGGCCAGTAGACGTCGTCGAGGAGGGTGCCGGGCGGGATCGGGCGGAACAGTTCCCGGCGCACGGCGCTGATGGCGCCCGTCACGCCGACCTGCGAGCCGGCGAGGCTCTCCTGGCGGCGCAGCCACTTTTCGTGGCGCCAGTAGAGGCCGACGCCCCCCAGCGCCCCCGGGCCGGCGACGACGATCAGGTCGCCGCTGACGGCGCCCACGTCGGGGTCGGCGAAGTTTTCGAGCAGCAGTTCCAACGCGTCGGGCGCCCAGGTCTGGCGCGTGTCGGCGAAGACCACGATCTCGTATTTCGCCTCGGCACAGGCCCGCGTGAGGGCGACAGCCTTGCCGGAGCGCTCGGGCAGCTCGAGGATGCGCACGAAGCGCTTGGTGTGGGCCCGCGCGATGGCCACGGTGTCGTCGGTCGAGCCGTCGGAAACGAAGAGAATTTCGCCGTCGAAGCCGGTCGCCTCCAGCAAGGCCGTTAGCTCGGTCAGGCGGCGGTCGATGGCCAATTCCTCGTTGTGGGCCGCGAGCACGATCGACGCGGAGCGCGGCGCCGGCCGGCGCAACCGCAGAGGGCGCGGGCGCAGCCGCGCCAGGATGGCGAGGAAAAGAGGATAAAGCAGATAGGGGTAGACGACGCAGCTCGCCGCGACCCAGAAAGCCAGTTCGAGCCAGATCATCGCGTTGCCCCCCCTGCCCGCTCGAAGGTCGCCGGCGCCGCGGGCCGGCTGACGCCGAGCAGCCTCGCGAACAGCCGTTCGTACTGCTCGGCCTGGGCCGCGAACGTGAACTCCTCGCGCACGCGCTGCTTTCCGCGGGCGCCCATGCGCCGGCGCAGGCCCTCGTCGTCCAGCAGTTCGCCGATGCGGGCGGCCAGCGCGGCGGGGCTCGCGGGAGGGACCAGATAGCCGGTCGCGCCGTCCTCGACGACCTCGGGCGTACCGCCGACGGCCGTCGCGACCACGGGCAGGCCGGCCGCCTGGGCCTCCAGCACGAAGACCGGCAGGCCCTCGGTGTGCGACGACAGCACGGCGAGGTCCCAGCCGGGCATGAGGCGTTCGAGGTCGGTGCGGAAGCCGGCCAGCACGAGGCGGCCTTGCAGGCCGAGCTCGGCGACCCGGCGCTCCAGGGCTGGGCGCATCGGCCCTTCCCCGCAGAGGAGGAAGCCCGTGTCGGCGCGGTCCCGGAGCACCAGCGCCGCCGCCTCCACGAACACGTCGGGGCCCTTCTCGGGGCTGAGCCGGCCAGCCGTCCCCACGATCTTGTTGGGAGGATGGGGGAAAAAGCTGCGCGCCAGCTCGCGCTCGCCTCCTTCGTCGCTCTCGAAAGGGGCCGAGTCGATGGCGTTGCGAATGACCGCCAGGAGGCGGTCGGGCACCCCGCCCTGGCGGGCCTTGTTCGCCTGTCCCTCGGAGACGCATGCCACCGCGTCGAACCAGCGCAGCACGAACCGATCGACGGACTCGTAGAAGCGGACCTTGCGCGTCACTCCCGTCCAGCCATGGGCGATGGCGACGACCGGGACGCCGGCCTTGCGCGCGGCGCGCCAGCCGATCAGGTCGGGCTTGTAGCCGCTGCAGCAGAGCACGTCCGCCTTCATGCGCCGAAGACGATCGGCGACTTCCCGGATGGCGCGGCGCACCCTGGGAAAGTTCTGCTTCAGTTCGACCGCCTCGAAGCCGTCGGCGCGGGCGCGATCGAGGAACGGCCGGGCCCGGCCGCTCTCGGCGAACGACAGGAAGCCGGTTCGACAGCCTGCCGACAGGCTGCGGGCCAGCCCCAGCACCTGGCGCTCGGGGCCGCCCAGAAACGGCGAGGCCATGAGATGGACGACGTTCACAGGGGGCCTCCACGCGACCGCTCGAGCAGAGAACGTTCCCGCCCGGCCGACTTGTTTCCCGCGACGCACTCGTTCCAGACCGCATCGAGCTTGTCCGCCAACGCCCCCCAGTCGTAGCGGGCGCGCACCACCTGCCTGCCGTGCTCCGCCTGCGCGCGGGCCTCTTCCGGCCGGCGCAGGCAGGCCACCAGGGCCGCCGCCATCTCCTCGATGCCCTCGACCTGGACGAAGTCCGTTCCCGGGCGCAGGCACAGGCCCTCGGCGCCGATGCGCGTGGACACCACCGGCAGGCCGCAGGCCAGCGCCTCCAGGATCTTCAGCCGCGAACCGCCCCCGATGCGCAGGGGCACCGCCATCGCGCTACAGCCGCCCAGGAAAGGCCGCACGTCGGGGACGTTCGCATGGAGCTCCACGCCGGGCAGGCCGCGCACTTTCTCGCTCAACCACGCCGGCGGATTGCGCCCGACGAGGACGAGCTCGACGTCGGCCTGCTGCTGGCGCACGGCGGGAAACACCCGGTCGAGCAAAAGCCGCACGCCATCGAGGTTGGGCCGCCATTCGAGGCTGCCCAGGAACAGGATGCGGTTGGCCGCCCGCGCGACCGGCGCCTGGTCGTAGTAGTCGCGGTCGATGCCGTTATCGACCACGTCCACGTTGTCGGCCCCGAAGCGCTCGCGCACCAACGATGCGTCCTCCTCCGTGCAGGCGACCACGCGCGCGACCGACTGAAAGGCGTGCCGCTCGAAGCGCTCGTACTTGTGCCACTGCCGCCTGGCGTACCAGCGCTTCAGCGGGTGGCCCTCCGTCTCAGTGTATCGCTGCCAGATCAGCGATTCCACGTTGTGCGCCACCACCACCACCGGCGCCGCGCTGGCCGGGCGCATCGGCAAGTAGGGCGCCCACTCGAACTGCCACAGGTCGATGGGCGAGAAGGCGCGCTGGCGCAGCGCCTGGCGCACCCGCTCGCTCTGGTGCGACGAGACCGAGTACGGCAGCGGCGAGAGCAAGTTCGCCGCCAGGCGGGCATAGAATGCCGCGCCGCGCTTGGGCGGGACGGGGTGATGAACCAGCACCGTTTCGATGCCGTGCTTGGCAAGGTGGGCAACCGCCTCACGCGCCTCGTCGGAGTTGGCGTCGCAGCGCACCAGGTAGGTAATCCGGTGCCGGTCGGCCAGGCGCAGCATCAGGTTGAGCGTCCGCAGGCGCTTGCCGGACGTCGGCGGGTAGGCCAGGTCGGCATCGACGATCCCCACGTTCAGCCCCGGCACGCGGCGCCCTCCCCGTAAGCCCGCCGCAGCAGCACGTGGCGCAGGCGCAGATACGCCCGCCCGCCGACCGCCTTGGCCACCTTTTTCGCGTTCCACAGCACAGCCTGGCGCAGCCGCGGGAGCACCCGGCCCGAGGCCAGCGCTGCCGCGGCCCTGGCCGACATGCCTCGGTAGACCGTGTAGCGCCCGGCGATTTCGCAGCCGGCCACGGTGCGCCGCCGCGTCGTCGGCTCCGAGGTGAACAGCAGCGTCAGCCCCGCCTCGGACGCCGCCTCCGCCACCGCCCGCGAGTAGAAGCCGCCCGGGACCGATCCCGAAGTGACCGCCTCGCCCAGCACGTCGGCCAGCACCGCCCGGCTGCGCCGCCACTCGTCCACCAGTTGCTCGCGCGAGCACGACGAGAACCGCTCGGGATGGCTGCACGAGTGACTGCCGAGGACGTGGCCGCGGTCGCGCAGTTCGCGCAGTTGAGCCGGCGTGACGAACCCCGGCCGGCCCACGCAGTCGGTCGTGATGAAGAAGTGGCCGCGCCACCCGCGAGCCTCGAGCAGGCCAGCGATCGGGTCGTAGGCCGAAGCGCCGCCGTCGTCGAACGTCAGCAGCAACGGCACCTTTCCGGGCGCGGGGGCCACGGCGGCGCGGATGGCGTCGAGGTGGGCGGCGAGCTCGGCGGGCGCCAGCTTGTAGCGGGCGGCGCCGGCACCGGGGAAGCCGCTGACGTCGTCCTGGCCCGCGGGGACCACGTCATGATAGAGCAGCGCTAGCGGCATGGGTCTTTCTCCGGCGGGCGCGGCGTTGCCACGCCCAGTAGGCCGTCAGCCACGGCTGGCCCCACTCGCGCGACGGGCGCCCGGCGACGTCCAGCGGCACCGCCCGCCCGGCGGCGACGTCGAGCAATCGGTCGCGCACGGCGTCGAGGTTGTCGAACAGGGCCCGATGCTGAATGACGAAGTGGGAATCGCCTTCATCCAGCGTGGGGCGGAAGTAGCCGTACACGGGCCCGGTGTCCACCCCCTTGTCGATCCGCAACAAGGTCAGGGCCACGTTGTCGAGGTCGTCCTGGGCCAGGGCCCAGAAGCACCCGTGGGCGTTGCGGTACTGCGGGCAGGCCCCCGGGTGCAGCACCCACGTGCCTCGCTCGGGGACCGAGAAGACGCTCTCCTTGAGCAGCGCCTTGCAGCGGGCGATGACGATGGTCGGCGCCAGCTCGCGGAGGAACGGTTCCACCTCGGGCCCGTTGGGGCTGGTCGCACGGAGGATGCGCGTGGTGGCCGGCAGGGGGGCGAAGTCGCGGCACAGTTCGTTCAGGGCCTCGGCCTCCCAGCGCCGGTCCCGGGCGCGGAGGAACAGGCGATGGTAGAGTCGGAAGGCCAGTACGTCGAGGAACCGGGGCACGCCGACGCGATGCACCTCGCGCCGAATGCGCCGCCAGAGCCGGGCCCGCGTTTCGTCCAGCACGACCACGCCCGCCAGGTCCGAGAAGGAGGCGAGCCAGCGCGCCACGCCCTCGCGGTTCAACGGATCGTCGCCGTGACAGATCAGGACGGTCCGCATGCAGCGTTCCCTCCGGAGGACAGTGCGCCAGGGCCCAGCGCCAAGCCGCAAGCGGCGGGCCCTCGACGTTCGCCGCTTGCGGCTTCGCGATGGATCGTTCAACGGCGGGCGAGCAGGGCCGAGGGCTGGATCGCCTCACAATTGTAGCACGGTTTGCGCCAGTTGGTCCGGTTGCCCGGCGGACGACGTCGACGTTTCCGTCTCCCTCCGTCGCCACAACCGGCAAACCGCGAGGACGGGCCCGCCGCGCATCGCCGATTCATCGGCCGCAGTATCTCTGGAACATGCGCCCGAGGCGCCCGAACGCGCGCCCGCCGATCTCGCCAACCCAGAGGCGGGCATCGTGGGCCTTCTGGACGAGCGTGAGAAAGCGCCGGTGGGCCTCGTCGCGCCGGAAGTGCTCTTGATAATTCGTCTTGTCGCCGAAGCCGAGCACGCGCCGGTCCTCGTCGTTGAGGTTGCCCAGGAAGGCGGCGTTGAGCAGCAGTGGGTGGTAGCGGTAGTAGGCGACGTCCTCCTCCTGGAGCGGAACGCTCGGGTCGTGGTAGCCAAAGAACACCGCCTGGCGCGGCTCGAGGATGGGAACGCTTTGCCGGTGAATGCCGGAGGTGTCGAACAGGAAAGCCGTGCCCGCCGGTCCCAGCACCTCGACCACCTGGTCTCGAGCCAGGTTCGGCACCTCGTCGCGGCGGAGGTTGCGGGGCGCCTGCTTGCCGTGCGTTCCCTTGACGTACTTGAAGGCCCCGCTGCGCACGTCGGTCAGGTAGAGCCCGACCTTGACCTCGCGCGGGGCCTCCTGCACGCGAGCCGGATCGTACCAGGCGTCCCCGTGCCAGCCGTGGAAGTCCCGCCGGGTCGGCTTCGACAGCCAGCCCTTGGCCTCCGTCAGGGCGTACCCTGGCCCGACGTACTCGCGGACCGCTTCCTGGAGGAGCGGGTGAAGTGCCAGGTCCACGAAGCCCTGATGCAGCGCCAGCAGGTCCTGCACCATCAGGCGATAGCGATCGTTCTTCTCGTAGCCCTCGACGTCGTTCCAGCGCGGCCGCTCCAGGCGCCGCGCGAAGGTAGCCTGCATCCCCGCGAGTTGCCCCGCGGCGAGCAGGCCCGGCAGAAGGACGATCCCGTGCTGTTCCAGTTCCTTGGCAAGCAGGCTTGCCATCGCAGTCCCTCCTTCCCGTCACAGCGGCGCCCGATACAGGGCCAGATAGCGCTCGAGGCGAGCCTCGGGCGAGAAGTTCTCGACGACAAGGGCGCGAGCCGCCTGTCCCATCGCCGCGCGGCGCGCCGGCGACACGTGGAGCTCGCGGACGCACTCGGCGAGCTGGCGCTCGTCTTCGGGGGGGAAGAGCAGGCTCGTCTTGCCGTCCTCCACGTATTCGGGAATGCCGCCGACCCGGCTGGCGACGAGGGGGAGGCCGGCCGCCTGCGCTTCCAGCACGACCAGCCCCGCCGCCTCGGCCCAGCGCGACGGGCAAACGAAGCAGTCGGCGGCTTGCATGTACGGCTCGACGCGACCTTGCGGCCCGAGGAAGCGCACTCGGTCCCTCACGCCGAGCTCGTGGGCCAGGCCTTCCAGCGCTCCCTGCTCAGGCCCCTCGCCCACGACCCAGACGACGACCTCCGGCGGAAGGTGGAGCGACGCCCGAACCAGGACGTCGATGCCTTTGGCCCGGATGAGATGGGCGACCGCGAGCACGACGAAGCGGTCGGCGCCCACCCCCATCCGGGCGCGCAGGGCCTCGCGGGCGCCCGCATCGGGCCGAAACCTCTCCGGGTTGATGAAATGGAGGCAGCATTCGACGTTCGCCCAGGCCCGCTGTTGCCCGAGACAATGGACGACGAACTCGCTGACGCCGAGCACCTTGGCGTAGCGGCGCAGGAGCAGGCCCTTGAGGAGGCGCGCGGGCAATCGCGTGCGCCACGTCGGCGGGTTGTGTCGAGGCACGTCGCGCGACGAATGGTCCGTGAAGTAGTGCCGGACGCGCGGCGCCAGGAGGGTCAACCACCAGAGGTACGGGTTGGCCAGCGGCGGGCTCATCCCCCAGTGGACGAGGTCGATCCGGTGCCGGGCGATGAGCTGGCGCAAACAGCGCAGGCGCGACCAGCTAAACCGGCCGAGGTCGAGGGAGGCGACCTCGAGGCCTTCCTCGGCGTAGCCGAAGGCGCTCTCGGCGGGCGCCTGCGTGAGGAACAGCGGCAGGAACAGCCCGCCTCGCTCGCGGAAGGCCAGCGCGAGGATCAAGATCTGCTCCTCGAGCGACCCGAGCTTGCGCGACGGGTCCAGCGCGATGGCGTAGAGCACGCGCCGCAAGCGGCCTTGGCCTCGGTGAGTAGCCAGTGTCGTGGGGATCGCAACGGTCATGGGGCCCCGGGGCTCGCGCGGGTCAGTGGAGGGACCATCCTTCCCGGGTTGATTGGGGGGAGAGCCGCGCGTACAGCGCCTCGTACTCGGCAACCATGCGGCGGACGTCGAACAGGCCCTCCACGCGCTGCCGCCCCGCGCGACCCAGGCGCGCGCCGAGAACTGGATCGAGCCATAATTGTAGTAAGGTTTGCGCCAGTTGGTCCGGTTGCTGGGGCGGGACCAGGAAGCCGGTCTCCCCCGGGCGGACGACCTCGACGTTTCCGCCCACCTCCGTCGCCACGACCGGCAACCCGCGCGCCATCGCCTCGAGCAGCGTCAGGGAAATGCCTTCCGTCAGCGACGACAGCACGAACAGCCGCGCCCGCGCCAGCAGGGCCGGCACGTCGCGCACGGCGCCGAGGAAGCGCACGCACTCGCCCAGCCCCCGTTCCGCCGCCCGGCGCTCCAGGTCGCCGCGACACGGCCCATCGCCGGCGATCTCCAGCCGGAAGTCGGGGCAGGCCCGCACGATCGTGGCCGCGGCACGGAGGAGCGTATCGACGTCTTTTTCGGGGGCGAGGCGCGCCACGATGACGGCCGGGCCGCCGGCGCACGGCCCGGTGTAGGCGAAGCGCCCGAGGTCGATGCCGTTCCAGATGGTGCGCACGCGCCGCCGCGGGATGCCGTGCCGGACGGCCCAGGCGGCGCTGTCGCGCGAGATGCAAACGAACCGATCGGTGAAGCGCGACACGAGGGCGACCAGCAGCGCTTGACGGCGCGACAGGAGCGAGCCCTGGCTGTGGCGGGTGTGGACGACGCGCGCCCCAACCAGCTTCGCCGCGGGGGCGCCGTGGATGTTGGGCCGGTCGTCGTGCGTGTGGACCACGTCCGCCCTGCCGCGGCGAAAGAGGCGCGCCAGTCGAAGCACCAGGGCGGGGCGCAGGCCCGAGGGGGCCCCAAGGGCCGTGACGGGCCAGCCGCAGGCCTCGAGGTCGTCGGCCAGCACGCCGCGCGTGCCGAGCGAGACGAAGTGCAGGTCCACCTTGCGGCGGTCGGCGTGGCGGGCAAACTCGACGAGGAGCTTTTCCTGGCCCCCGACGTCGAGGCCGAGCGTCAGATGGAACACGCGGCAGGGCCGATCGGTGCGCAGGGCTCGTCTCCTCATGGTTGGTGCGGCGGGACGGGGAAAACGCCTCCTTGTAGGACGGCCCTCCTGAGCCGTCCTCCGAGCTGGACGGCTCAGGAGGGCCGTCCTACGAGCCACGTGCTCTCGGCGGCCCCGGCGCGCCTCCATCAACACCGCAGATCGTCCAGAAACTCTGACGCCGGGCCCGCGCTCGTCACGAGCAGATGATCTCGTGCCCGCGTGCAGGCGACGTACAGAAGGTGGCGCTCGGTGTCGTAGACCTCCTGCAGATCGCCCTCGTCGCCGACCGTCTCGATGCGCTCCTGCAACGGAATGACTTCGTCGTCGCAGGCCATCACCGCCACAGCGCGAAATTCCAGGCCCTTGGCGAGGTGCATGGTGCTGATCGAGACGTGGCCGCTGGCGGTCTCGACGTGCTCGTCGAGGACCTTGAACGGCATTCCCGCTTCCTTCGCGGCCGCTCGCGCGCGGTCCCGTTGAGCCGCGGAGCGCACGAACAGGCCACATTCGTGAGGCAACACGCCGGCCTTCGCTCGCTCCGCGAGCCAGCCGCCGACCGTCTTGATCTCCTCGCTTTCGCTTTTCAGCGCCCGGATCGTGGGGGGTGGGCCGTTGAACACGGAAACGGTATCGCTCCGGTCCTCGCTGTTGCCGTCCACGTCCGACACCTGGGCGCCGAGCAGCCTGTCCGCCTGCATGCGGATCTGGTGGGAGGTTCGGTAATTGACGTGCAGCGTGCGCGAGCGCCCGCGAACGTCCACGCCGAGGGCCTTCCACGAGAAGGGCTGCTGGAAGATGCGCTGCCCGAGGTCTCCCGCGAAGAAGAGCGCGTTGGGGCGATCCTGGCCGAGCGCGGCGAAGAACCGCAGATGGGCGACAGCGACGTCCTGCGCCTCGTCCACCACCACGAAGTCAAAGGGTGGTTTTTTGCCCTTCGCCAGCGCGGCGGCCAGCGCGGTGAACAGGCCGGCGTGGGTGATCAACTTTCGCTCTTTCAGCCCGGCCCGCGCCCGCTCGAAGATCGACCACAACTTCGCGCGCTGTTGCTCCGGCAGCCGGGTCTTTCTGCCGAGCCGGGCGACGTCGCGATACGCCTCCCAGTTCTCCAGTTGCCAGGCGTCCACCACCTGCTCCCATTCCGTCAGGAGAAAATGCAGGCCGAACTTGTGGCCGGCGACCGCTTTCGATGCCTCGCGGAGCAGTTCGGTCGTCACCTCGCGGCCGGCGAGCGACGCCTGCCCGACGTGCGTCTTGTAGAGGC
Organism: Gemmatales bacterium; assembly: GCA_038239195.1. Taxonomy (GTDB): domain Bacteria; phylum Planctomycetota; class Planctomycetia; order Gemmatales; family Gemmataceae; genus JBBSEZ01. Next base: position 4,002 of record JBBSEZ010000017.1, on the reverse strand, counting down.
GCAGGCCGATGGTGTCGAGGGAGTAGACGTCGATGCGTTCGGCCAGCCGCGGCTCGCTGCTCACCAGGCGCTTCAACCTGGTATGCAGCGCGTTCGCCAGCGTGTCGGAGAACGTCGTCAGCAGCACTCGGGCGTTGGCGTTCGTCCGGGCCAGATGGACGGCGCGATGAAGCGCCACGATGGTCTTGCCCGTCCCCGCCGAGCCCGACGCTCGCGCCGGGCCAGCGTAGTCGCGCTCCACCCATTGCCTTTGTTCGGGATGGAGGAAGACCGTCCACTTCTCCCAGGGGAAATCGAGGGCGCGTTGCAGCTCTTCCACGTTCTTCATCACCCGGAACCGCCGCTGGGCGTCGGGATGATCGAACGGGCTCGCCGCTGCGGTGGGCCGGGACACGCGCGGCTTGCCGCTGGTGGCCAGTTGCAGCAACGCCTCGGCCGCCTCGGCCGGCAGGTGATCGGCCAGCCCGAAAAGCGTGTCCTCGGTGGCCGATCGAACGTCGCTCAACCACTCCACTGGCACGCCGCAGCCCAGCAGGTCGTCCTCGGCGATGTGGGCGAAGAGGGGCTTCTTCGCCGCCACCTTCTTCGGCGTTGCCACCTCCACGTAGGTCGGGACGAGGATTTGCTGCACCGTCTCGCGGAGCTCCACCAGCTGCGCCGCGCCCGTCCGGGGGTGCGTCTCCAGCTTGCGGCGCTCGGCCCAGTCGTAGGCCTTGTCGTGGTGATCGACGTAGCAGAGCAACAGGCTGCTTGCCGTTTTGTGAACGATCAGCCGGACGTCGCCGCTCGCGCGCACCGACCAGAAGTTCTTGTCCTTCGCCTTGTCGAGCTTGTGAAAGCTCATGCCGGCGCCGGCCTGCTTGAGCTGAAGGTCGAAGGCCGTCGTCTTGACGGCTTTCTGCTCCTCGCCCGTCAGCCGCGCGAGGCTGTCGGTGAACGTGTCGGCGATGCGAAATTCCATGGCGCTACACCTTGAACACCTTCATGACCTCGTCGCCCAGGTGGTTGATGACCTTCACCGCGATCCGCCCGGACGCCGGCCGGGCGAACGGCCGCGAGGTGTCGCTGTTCAGCGTCGCCCAGGCCTCCTCGTTGATCTCGGCCTTGAGCGTTGTCTTGAGGGACTTGTACGGGTCGTTGGCGCCGAGGAAGTAGGCGTGGCGGACGAAGAAGCTCTCCTCGTTGTAGTCGGTGTCGATGAACCAACAGGCGATGCCGTCGGCCCCGTCGCTGCGAACCTCGCCGGTGTTGGGGTGGAAGACGTCCACGCCGTTGATCTTCACGCGCAGCTTGCCGTCCTTCTCCGGCAGGAGGGCCACGTCCGGCTCGCCGAAGACGACGAAGAGGTTGCCCTTGCCAGTGTTCTTGAGGGCGTCGGCCATGTGCAGGTCGGCGTTCATGCGGGCCTTGAGCACGGGGAGGCGGCCCAGCTTGCTGAACTCCGTGGTGTGCGCCTCGTAGTTGAAGGCGCAGGCGATCAGCACGTCGAACCCGGCGTCGCCCGCCTCGCGGGCGGCGGTCACCAGGTCGAGGCGCTGGACGGTGCCGAACTCCGGGCCGATGAAGATGGCGGCGCGCTTCTCGGAGTCGCCTTCCAGGTAACGGCCTTCGGCGCAAACGTAGCGGCCCGGCCACGCGGCGAGCGCGGTGAAGGCGATCCGGTCCTCCTTGTGCGCCTGCTGCACGCCGGCGGTCTTGAGGTTCTCCAGGATCATCTGGGGAAAGGACTGCTTCTCGCCGGGCTCGGCGGTGTCTTTCTTGAGGGGGTCGATCAATTCGTCGTTCTCATCGACGCCGAGCGTGCGGTGGGGCGAGAGGCTCTCGACGGTGAAGGGGCCTGCCACGCGGACTTTCTTCTTGTCGTCATAGGGCTTGTCGTAGAGGTACTCGAACTCGGCCTTGGCGGCGATGGAGGCGTCCATCTCCTTCTGCCGGGCGATGCGCGCCCGCCACCAGTCGGCGTGCAACTTCGCCGCCGCGTCCGGCCACTTGGCATCGGCTTCGCGTGGGACCTCCCACTCTTGCCAGGCCTTGTGGAGAGCCTTGTTCAGCGACTCGCGGAGGGGCTCCAGCTTCGCCTGCCACTTGTCCCAGATGACGTCGATCTCCGCGTTGTTGACGATCGACTTCAGCGTGATGTGCGGCACTCGCTCGTAGACGAACCCCTGGCGGATGTTCCCGCGCACCGGCTGCAAAGAGGGCGCGGTGCGGGTGATTTCGGCTTCCTTGAGCTGGCCGTCCCGGGAATCGGCCAGGAGATGGTAGGTATAGCGTGCGCCCATGATGCGGGCCCGAGCCAGCGCAAGCGCCACCCGCGAGGTGTCGATTGTGATCCAGCGACGGCCCCATTGTTCGGCGACATAGGCGGTGGTGCCGGAACCGCAGGTTGGGTCGAGCACAAGGTCGCTGGGATCGGTGGTCATCAAAATGCAGCGTTGGATCACGGTTGGCGAAGTCTGAACGACGTAGACCTTATCCGCCATGAAACTTGCAGCCACATCTTCCCAACGATTGTTGATTTGAACGGCCGGAAAATCATCAAGGTATCGAACATACCCGATGCGGCTGGCGGTCGCTTCGAGGCGGCCAGCAGCCTTGAGTCGTCTCATTCCCTGCTCGTTAGTCTTCCAGCGAACAGATAGGGATGGCTTGTGTATTTGACCGTTGACGTCCACGCCAAACCAAGAAGCCGCGCCTTCGCCTTTGTCGCGTCCCGCACTTTGAGACGTAAGGTTATCAAGGGAGTAGATTCTTAGCTGACCGGAATTGGTTCGCGGGTCAGCCAACAGCAATTCCGTCAGGGATTGGCCTAACCCTGTGATGTCCCGAATACGATTGTAGTTAGTACCACCCGGCTCCCCTGCACGCTTATGTTTGAATGCTGCTCTGAATTTCACACGAGGCAACTCCTTGCAGAACCAAAGCAAGTAATCAGTGGTTTGACCAAGATGCTCTTCCGTCGATCCAGAGGTTTTCGCAAAACCTATCTGTGAGACGCAATTCTCATCTCCAAACACCTCATCCATCAGCGCCCGGACGCGATGCACGTTCTCATCCCCGATCTGCACGAAGATCGACCCCGACTCCGTCAGCAAGTCCCTCGCCACGGTGAGCCGGTCGCGCAAGTAGGTGAGGTAGCTGTGGATGCCGTCGCGCCAGGTGTCGCGGAACGCCTTGACCTGCTCCGGCTCGCGGGTGATGTGGTCGGCCTTGCCGTCCTTCACGTCGCGGCTGGTGGTGCTCCACTGGAAGTTGCTGTTGAACTTGATGCCGTAGGGCGGGTCGAGGTAGATGCACTGCACCTTGCCGCGCAGCCCCTCGCGCTCGGCCAGGCTGGCCATCACCTGGAGCGAATCGCCGAGAATCATGCGGTTCGACCAGTTCTGGTCGTGCTGGTAGAAGTCGGTCTTGTCGGCGCCCTCGGGGATGCCGTTGAAGTCGGCGAACAGGTCGAGCTGAACCGGCTCGGCCTGCTTTTCCTGTCGCGCCTGCTTCAGGAGGTCGTCGATCAGCACCTTGGGGTGTACCTTCTCCTGGATGTAGAGCGGCGGGGCGTGGACGACGAGGTCGCTCCAGTCCTGCTCGTCCTTGCCGCGCCAGACGAGCTGCGGGTCGAGGTCGCGGTTGCGGCGCTCGTAGGCGATGCGCACGGGGTGCTGCTCCTCCTGCTTCAGGACGGCCTGAAACTCCGCCGTGGGGATGTTCTTCCGCTTGTCGTCGTGCACGTGGGTCTCGACGGTCTTGGCGGTGGGTTTCTTGGCCATCGCTGTGCTTCCCGGGAGGAGATGGCGACGGTGCGCCGGTCGTTCTGGTTCTGCTGTCGTCGAAGCTCGACATGGTGTCGGGGGCGCTTCCCTGGACGGCTCAGGAGAGCCGTCCTACGAGGCGATCCGCCCGGACGGCTCAGGAGAGCCGTCCTACGAGGCGATCCGCCCGGACGGCTCAGGAGAGCCGTCCTACGAGGCAAGGCGCCTTGTCCCGCCCCTTGTAGGACGGCTCTCC
>JBBSEZ010000016.1:0-47893 GCA_038239195.1 Gemmatales bacterium | reverse complement strand
TCTAGGATTAATGGTGGGGGGGGGGGCGGGGGGGGGGGGGCGCCGGGCGGTTGCGTGCGGGGGGTTGGGGGGGGGTGCCAGGCCCCCCCCACGCCCCGATAGGGCTCACGCCGCGCCGCTCGCCTTGGGCCCGTCTCACTCGATGTCCCCGTCGTACAGATACACGTGCTCCCCGCTCCCGAACTCGTAGTCGCCTCCCTCCTTCCACTGGTGACTGGCGTCGAACTTCACGCCCGTGGCCTGGAGCGCGGCGATGCCGGCCTCGGTGAGGTTGTTGCGATGGAGGTCGAGCAGTTCGAGGTGCTTCAAGTCGGGACAGTCGGCCAGCAGTTTGGCGCCCTTGTCGGTGATGCAGCCGTGGCGCAGGTCGAGCACTCGGAGCCGCTTGAGGATGCCCGAGTCGATGATCTCCTTGACGCCCTTGTCGCCCATGTCGGACAGTCGAAGTTGCAGATGCGTCAGCGCCGGCAGACCGGCGGAGCGCACCAGCGCCTTGACCCCGTTCAGGCGCACGTAGGCCTTGTCGTCGTCGAGCGCGTGCGGGTGGAAGAGCAGATGGGTCAGCTGCTTCAGCGACGGGTTAACGGCCAATTTGGCGAGCGGGTAGCTGGTGCCGTGGTAGAGCTGGAGCACGCGGAGGTTGTCGAAGGACTTCAGCGCGAAGAGCTGGTTGCCATCGACGTTGCGACACAAGAGGCGCAGCTCTTCGAGGCGCGGCATGAGGCGCACCAGGCCCACGGCCGCCTCGCCGGCGGTCTGGCAGTTGAAGCCGCCTTCGCGGGCGGAAAGCTCTTCATTCGGCGAGAGGAGCTCCCCTACCACCAGGACGCGCACGTTGCCCAGGTAGGGGGAGCGCGTCAGGGCGTGCAGTTGAGGGCCGTCGGGGTCTTCGGGAATGTCGGGCCCCGGCTCGTACTCGTCGGGCTCGACGTAACGGTCGTCGCGCAACACCAGCCGGCGCAGCAAGCGCGCCTGCGGCGCCCGCGCCAGGGCACGCGCGAAATCGACACCGAACTCCTCGGCCTCGACGCTGTCGAGCCAGCCGCGTGCCAACACGTGCTTGAAGGAGGCCCGGTGCTCCTTCTTGCCTTCCTGGTCGAGCAGGAACGGCGCCAGGTCGCCCAGCCAGGCGCGCGCGTGGGCCTTGAGGAGCTTCTTCTCCTGCTTCTGGAGCTTCGTGCGCTCCGCGGCCGGCTTGCCGGCGTCTTCGAGGGCAAGTTGGACGCGGATGAGCTCGCCGAGGGGGTCGCCCTGCTCTTCGAGGTAATCGGCATAGGCCATGTGTGAGGCCAGGTCGCCGGGGTGAGCGACCAGCGCCAACTCCAGCGCCTCGCGCAGCGAGGCGGGCGCTGCCGCCGAGGAGGTGGTCTCGGCGTAGCCCTTCTTGAGCTTCTCCTGAACGAGTTTGTCGTGCTCCTTGAGCGCCTTGGCCTCGTCGGGGAACTTCTTGACCTGCGTCTGCCCGTTGGAGCCGATCTTGCCGTAGGTGACGGTGAACGACTTGCCCGCCTGCTCGATGTTCCAGAACTTGTGCGAAGTCGCGTCGCTGAAGGTGAACGTGCGCATGAAGCCTCCGAAACGCTTCTGGACGTCGAGCCGCGTTCGACGTCGGTGCCAGGGCGCGAACAGCTCCTCCCAGCGCGTCAGGGCGGCGACGAGGGCGCGACCCCCTCGCACTCAGCGCCTCGGAGCGCCGGGCACGGCCGCCTCGATGACCAGTTTACGCAACCGGCGGGCTTGCGGCGCCTGGGCCAGGGCCGGACAGCCCCTGTGGGAGCGCGATGGCGGAGATCCTGGCCGTCGCGCCAACGGGGCCGTAACGCCGTTGCGGAATGGCCGATCACTCCATGTCCCCGCTCCACAGGTAACGATCTTCCCCGAGGGCGCTCTGGTACTTGCAGCGCACGGGGATGCCGAGGCCCTGCAACAGCTCCCGGCCGGCGTCGGTCAGTTGATTGTCTTCGAGGGACAGCAATTCGAGCCGCCGGACGTCCGGGCACTCGGCCAGGGCGCGGGCCCCTTTATCGGTGACGCAACCGTGGCGCAGGTCGAGCACCTTCAACCGCTTCAGGATGCCGGAGCGGACAATGTCGATGCAACCCTCGTCGCCCAGGTCGCTGGCGTGCAGGTGGAGGTGAGTGAGTGATGCCAGGTGCGGCGAGCGGAGCAGGGCACGCACCTCTTTGCGGGGGAGGTAGGAGTCCTCGCCATGATCGCTGTGGCCCGGGTGGAGTCGCAGGGTGGTCAGGCGCCCCAGGGCCGAGTTTTTGGCGAGGACCGCGAGCGGATAGACCTCGTGGCAGTGGTAGACCTGGAGCGTGCGCAGGTTGGCCAGGCTCGGCAGGGCGAACAGCCGTTTCAGGCCGGGCTCGTGGGCCAGCAGGTAGAGCTCTTCCAGGCCCGTCATGTGCCGAACCAATGTGGACACGCCCTCCGCGGCCGTGCCCCCCGAGTCGTAGGTGTCGTCCTCGAAGTCCACCGTCTCGCCGATCTGAAAGACGCGCAGGCAGGGCAGGAACGGCGCCTTCTGGAGCGGGTAGAGGGTCGGGTACTCCGACCCGTCGGGGATGCCGTCGCCCGGCTCCTTCTCGTAGTCGTCTGCGTAGCCGCAGTGATCGACGTGGAGCCGGCGCAACAGCCGGGCCGCCGGGCAGCGAGCCAGGGCGCGGGCCGCCGGGAGGTCGAACAGCCAGAGGCGGAGATCGTCCACCCAGCCGCGCGCCCACCGCGCCCGGTTGCCCAGGTCGTTCTCGCGCATGTGTTCGGTCACTTCCTGATCGAGGAGCAACGGCGCCAGCTCGCCCAGCCACTCGCGCTCGTGGGCCTTCAAGAGCTCCCGCTCGCGCTTCTGCAAGCGCTTGCGCTCGGCGGCCGACTTGCCTTCCTCCTCCAGGGCGAGCTGGGCCTGAATGAGCTCGCCGCGCGGGTCGCCTTGCTCCATCAGCAGGTCGGCGTAGGCCATGTGCGACGCCAGGTCGTCGGGGCTCGCCGTCAGCGCCTCCTCCAGGGCCTTGCGCAGCGCCGCGCCTGCGGGGGAAGGCGCGGCGGCCGAGGTCGTCTCCTGGTATCCCCCGGCGAGCTTCTCCGCGATGAGGCTGTCGTGCTCCTTCCGCGCCGTCGCCTCGTCGGGGAAGTTCTTGCTCTGCGTTCGCCCCCTGGCCCCCACCTTCCCGAAGGCGACGGTGAACGACTTGCCCGCCAGGTCGATGGTCCAGAACTTCTCGGCCTTCCCGTCCTTGTCCACGAACGTGCGCACGGGCTCTCCTCCTACTCGGGGTCGCCTTCGAAGAGGTGGTAGTGGTCGCCGATCTGCTGTTCGTTGAATTGGTCCTCGGCCTCGACGTGAACGCCCGTGGCTTGGAGGGCCTGCACCCCCGCGTGCGTCAACTGGTTGTGGGCGATGCGCAGCCGCTCAAGGTTGCGCAGGTCGGGGCACGCGGCCAGGGCCCGCGCCCCCGCGTCGGTGATCCGCCCGCTCCACAGGTCGAGCACCTTGAGCTGTTTGAGCAGGCCCGATTTCACAATGGCCTCGACGCCCTCGTCGCCGAGGCCCGACAGGTACAGGGCCAGGTGGCGCAGGCTCTTCAGGTGCGGCGAGCGCACGAAGGCGCACACCTCCTTGGCGGGGATGTAAGAGGCGGTGTCGTCGCCCTCCCACCCGTGGGGCCAGCACGACAGGTATTCGAGCCGGCCCAGCGAGGCGTTCTTGCCCAGCACGCTCAACGGGTACTCGTGGACGTGGTGGACCGTCAACTTGCGCAGGTGGGGCAGCGCCCGGGCGAACAACGTCTTGACGGGGACGCGGTGCGCGCAGAGGTTGAGCTCCTCGAGCTTCGGCATGCGGTCGATCAGCGGCAGCACCTCCTCGCCGGACACGTGGCACGAGTCGTCGTCCGGCCCGAGCTGGAAGCGCCGGACGTTGCCCAGGTGGGGCGATTTCCCCAGCCGGGGCAGGCCCGGGGCGTCGTAACTGTCGTGCAGGATGGTGAGCTGGCGCAGCAGGCGCGTCTGGGGGCTGCGCGCGAGCCGGTCGGCCAGCGTGCGGTCCATGTCGCCCAGGTGCAGGCTGTCGAGCCAGCCGCGCGCGAAGCGGAACTGATAGTTCGGCTCGCCCGGCTGGACGTCTTCGATGGCGTTGTCCTCGGGGATCGCCTCGGCCGGCCCCAGCAGATAGGGCGCCAGTTCTCCCAGCCAGGCCTGCTGATGCGCGGCGAGGAGCTCCTTCTCGCGAGCCCGCAGCCCCTCGCGCTCGGCCTTGCCCGTCGATTCATTTTCCAGCGCCAGTTGCGTGCGCACGAATTCGCCGCGCGGGCTGCCCTGCTCTTGCAGGTAGTCGGCATACGCCATGTGCGTGGCCACGTCGTCCGGGGCCTCGACCAGCGCCTTCTCCAGCGCCTCGCGCAGGGGCGAGGGCGCCTCGGCGGCAGCCTGCTCCTTGTAGCCCTTGCCGACCTTTTCAGCGACGAGCTTGTCGTGTTCCTTGAGCGCCTTCGCGTCGTCGGCGAACTCCTTGACCTGAGTCTGCCCCTTGGTGCCGAGCTTGCCGTAGGTCACGGTGAACGACTTGCCCATCAGCTCGATGTTCCAGAACTTGCCGGAGCTCCCCTCGGAGAAGACGAACGCGCGTCGGCTGCCCGCCGCGCGTAGGGGCGTGCGCACGATGGGGGCGGGCGCTGGCGCCGGCGCGGGGGGCTTCGCCTTGGCTGCGGGCTTCGGCGCCGGCGCGGCCGCGATGGTGGTCTCCTGGTAGCCCTTCTTGATTTTCTCCTGGACGAGCTTGTCGTGCTCCTTGAGCGCCCCGGCCTCGTCGGCAAACGCCTTGACCTGGGCCTGGCCCTTGGCGCCAATCTTGCCGAAGGTCACCTCGAACGACTTGCCCATCAGCTCGATGTTCCAGAACTTGCTCGACTTCCCGTCCTGATACGTAAACGTGCGCATTGCCTCGCCCTCCTACTTCAGGTCGTGCTCGAACAGGTCAGGGCCTTCTTCGCCGTGGGCCCTTCGTGGTTGCCGCTACTCCATGTCGCCGCTCATGAGGTAGGCGTCCTCGTCCTCGTACTGGGCCGCGCAGCTCACCGGGATGCCAACGTCCCCGAGAAACTCCTCGGCCTCCTCGCTCAGCTGGTTGTACTCGAGCTGGAGCAGTTCCAGCCCCTTTACGTCGGGGCACTGCGCGAGGAGGCGGGCGCCATCGTCGCGGATGCAGCCGAACCGCAGGTCGAGCACCTTCAGGCGCTTCAGGATGCCCGACGCGATCAGCCCGGCCACGCCCTCGTCGCCGAGGTCGCTGCCGTGCAGGTGGAGGTGGGTCAGCGACTTCAGGTGCGGCGAGTTGAACAGCGCCCGGGCCGCGGCGCGCCTCACCCGGGGCTCTTCTTCCGCGGAGGCGGGGCGGACCTGGAGCGTGGTGAGCTTCCCGAGCGCCGGGTTGGCCGCCAGCACCTCGAGCGGGTAGGCCTTGCGGCCGTGGTAGACCTTGAGCACGCGCAACTCCGTCAGGTTGGGCAGTGCGAAGAGCCCCTCCAGGTCGATGCCGCGCGCGAGGAGGTAGAGCTCCTCCAGGCGCGTCATGCGGGCAACCAGCCCAACCGTACCGCGGGCGGTGGTCGTGCAGTTGTACATCTCTTCGTCGGGGTCAACGGTCTCCCCGAACTGGAAGCTGCGGAGCTGCGCCAGAAAGGGCGCGCGGCTCAGGCCGTAAAGGCCCGGGAGGGTCGTGTTGGCGGGAATGCCCTCGTCCTCGAGCGCCTCGTACTTGTCCTCGTACTGGCAATCCTCGACGTGCAACCGCCGCAGCAGGCGGGCGGCCTCACAGCGCGCCAGAGCCCGCGCCGAGGCGAGGCTGATCCGGTGGAGGTAGAGGTCGTCGATCCAGCCGCGCGCCCAGCGGGCGCGGTTGATCTTGTTGTGCTCCCGGCGCCACGCGCTGATCTCTTGTTCAAAGAGGTGGGGCGCCAGCTCGCCGGCCCACTCGCGCTCGTGGGCGCGCAACAGCTCCGCCTCGCGCAGTTTCCACTGTAGGCGCTCTTCGGGAGGGCAGGCCTCGTCTTCGAGGGCGAGTTGGACCTGAATGAGTTCGCCGCGCGGATCGCCCTGCTCCATCAGGTAGTCCGCGTAGGCGGCGTGGGTGGCGCGGTCCTCGGGGTTGGCCGCGAGGGCGTCTTCGAGCGCTTGGCGCAGTTGCACGGGAGCGGCCTCCGGGGGAGAGGAACCGAAGGAGAATCGTAACCGGAGGAGGAAGGCGAGACAAGGAAGGGAGGGGGAAAAACCGGGCCCTCGTAGGGACAAGCGTCCTCGCTTGTCCTCGCCTGGGAACACCCATCGCGCTCCTCGCAAGGCCCGACAAGCGAGGACGCTTGTCGCCACGGCAAAGCCGGACTGACACCCCCCGTCCTACGATTCGCCCCGCTCGCGCTCCACGATCGCCAGGAACAGTTCGCGCACCTTGGTCGTGTGCCGTTCGAGCTCGCTGAGGAACGGGGGCCCGCCCTCGAAGCCCAGCCGGCGCGCCAGCTTCTCCACCTCGTCGGCCGCCTCGGGCACGGCGTTGAGCGCCCGGTTGTGGACGATGCGCAATCGCCCCTGGACGCGCACCAGGAAGTCGTAGGCCGTCCGCAGCGTCGCGTGTTCCTCCTCGCTCAACAGCCCCGCGGCGTGCGCCGCCGCCAGCGCCTCCCAGGTGTTCGTCGTGCGCAGCGCCGGCCGCTGCCGCGCGTGTTCGAGTTGGAAGAGCTGGACGATGAACTCGACGTCGGTCATCCCACCCGGGCCGCGCTTCAGATCGCGGATGGTGCGGCTGGCCTGAAGCTTGTCGCGCATGGAGAGGACTTCGTCGGCCAGTTCGGGCCGCCACGCCAGGCCGTGCGCCGCGTCCTCGACGGCCGCCATCACCTCCCGGCCAAACTCGTCCTCGCCGAAGACCACCCGCGCCCGCGTCAGCGCCTGCCGCTCCCAGAGCTGGGCCCCGCCCGTGTCGAAGTAGCGGCGAAACTCGCACAGCGGCAGGACGAGGCTGCCCGACTTTCCGGTCGGCCTCAGCCGCATGTCCACCGGGTAGAGGCGCCCCATCGGGCCCGCGTAGCTGGTCGCCTTGATGATGCGCTGGCACAACTCGGTGAAGAAGTGATAGTTGTCGGTCAGCTCGAAGCGATCGAAGCGTGTGGCGTCCTCCGGCGGGGCCGTGCGCCCGTCCCCCTCGTAGACCATCATCAGGTCGAGGTCGCTGTGGTAGTTCATCTCGCGAGCGCCGAGCTTGCCCAGCGCCAGCACGACGAACCGCGCCGGCTGGCCCGCCCGGTCGCCCTCGCCCAGGAGCGGGGCGCCATAGCGCTTCTCCAGAGGCGCCGACTGCATGCCCGCCACTTGCACGAAGATCGTCTCGGCCAGGTCGCTCAGGGCCGCGGTCGTCTCGCGGATGGCGTCCTTGCCCAGGACGTCGCGCACCCCGATGCGCAGCAGTTCCTTGTCCTGGAAACTGCGCAAGATGGGCTCCAGGTCGGTCGCCCCTCGGCACAGCTCGGCCAGCTCCCGGCGCAGCTCCGCGGCGGGGCGCGGCTGGTTGAGGACGAGGCTGTCGAGCAGCTCGTCGATCATGCCGGGGTTGTTGATGAGGATCTCGGAGAGGAACTGGCTCCAGGCGCACAGATCGACGTAGAGCTTCAGGCTCGGCGGGTTGAAGCTGAACAGCTCCCACAGCACCGTCTTGGCGCCCAGGGAGTTCGTCACCTTCTCGAGGTTGCACAGCGCCATGTCGGGGTCGGGCGTCTCCGCCACGGTGCGCAGCAGGGCGGGGGCGATGCTCGCCAGGAAGTGGCGGCAGCGTCGCTGCGAGAGGAACGGCACCGACTCCGTCGCCAGTTGCACGAGGTTGGCGTAGGCCCCCTGCACGTCGCGCAGGGGGTAGCGCCCCAGCACCGCCCGGATCACCTCGGGGCTCGGGTCGGGGTCGAGCAGCAGGTCCGACTCCGGCTCCGCCCGGTCGTCTCCGCCGGCGAACGTCTGGTGCAGCAGGTGCTCGAGAATGCGCCTCGTCGGGCCCGTCTTGTCGCGATAGTCGTGCAGAAAGGCGGCGCGCGGGTCGGCGTGGCGCGGCGCCGCCGGGGCCAGCGCCTCGTCGGGGCGCGCCGCCTGTGGCCGCGGCCCCCGCTTGCGCAGCGCGCGCTCCTCGCCGCGGGCCCTCTCCTCCTTGCGCGGTGCGTACCCCATGCGCAGGGCCAGCTTGCGCAGCTCCTCGTCGCCCTCCGGCAAGCGGTGCGTTTGCAGGTCGAACAGGAGCTGCAGTCGATGCTCGGTCTTGCGCAGGAAGCGATAAGCGTCGTCGAGCACCCGATATTCCTGGTCGGTCAGACAGCCCGCCTGCTCGAGGGCGTGCAGCGCCAGCAGGGTGTTGCGCTGGCGCAGCTCGGGCAGGTCCCCGGCGTTGAGGAGCTGCAAGAACTGGATGGCGAACTCGATGTCGCGAATGCCCCCGTGGCCCGCCTTGACCTCCGTATCGCTGACCCCGGCCCGGCTCGCCTTCTGCTCGATGAGCCGCTTGAGCGCCTTGATCTCGTTGATCTCGGCGAACGTGAGGTATTTGCGGTAGACGAACGGCTCGATGGCCTGGAGGAAGCGCGCGCCCAGGGCAAGGTCGCCGGCCACGGGGCGCAACTTGATGAGGGCCTGGCGCTCCCAGGTGCGGCCGAGGGTGTCGTAGTAGGAGAGCGTGCCGGCCAGCGACCGTGCCAGCGGGCCGCGCTGGCCCTCGGGCCTCAGCCGCAGATCGACGCGGTAGGCCTGTCCGCGGTCGGTGTGGGCGGCGAGGAGGCGCACCACTTCGCTGACCACCCGGCCGAAGAACTCGTCGTTGGGAATGCTGGTGACGCGCTTGCCGCGCGTCGCGCCCTCCTCGGCATAGACAAACATGAGGTCGATGTCGCTGGAGTAGTTGAGTTCCTCCCCGCCGAGCTTGCCGAAGGCCAGCACGACGCAGGGCACCGGCCCTCCGGCGTCGGAGTAGGGCTGGCCGAAGCGCCTCTCGACGTGGCGCAGGGCCGCGACCAGGGCGACCTCCAGCGCCGCGTCGGCAACGCGCGCGACGTCTCGCGTGATCTCTTCGAGGGGGCGCTCGCGGATGACGTCGTTGGTGCCGATGCGCAGGAGCTGGCGGTGGCGGAAGCGGCGGAAGACGCGGAGCACGGCGGAGTCTTCGAAGGCGGCATCGACCTCGGCCTGGAGTTGATCGCGGAGCTCGGCGAAGCTGGGGCTGCGCCGGAGCGGGACGCGGATCATGTCGAGGTAGTCGGGGTTGTTGGCGAGGAGGTCGCTGAACATCTGGCTGGTGCCGAAGAGCTGGAGCAGCACCTCCAGGGCGCGGGCGCGGTTCTCGACCAGGGCGGGGAGCTGGGCGGCGCCGGCGGGGGTGGCGAGGAAGCGCTCGAGATTGTTGAGCGCCATGTCGGGGTCGGGACAGCGCGGCAGGACGCGGGCGAGGGGAGTGCAGAGGTCGCGGAGGGGCGCCTCGCCGATCTTGTCGGAGAGGTGGGCCAGGTTGCGCCAGCCGCGCTCGGGGTCGCGCAGGGCCCAGGCGTGCAGGAGGGCGCGGGCGCTGGTGAACGAGCCGAGACAGAGGCGAAGGTGGTCCAGGTGCATGACGTCCCCAGGATTGCCGGGTTGGTCTTCTCATCATGCGCGCGGTGGGCGCCGAGATCAAGGCGCCATCCACCCCGCGCGCGAAACGACAAGCAAGAGGGGAAGTGCGCTCACCCCTCTTGCTTGTCGTTTCGCGCGCGGGGTGGATGGCGCCCGGTCACACCAACCGCAGCCCGAAGCGCCGGCCCTCGATCGCCTCACTCTCAGTCACGGCGCACGCGCTCGGTTCGCCCACGCCCACCTGTTCTCCCGTCACCACCGTCCCGAACAGCGTGAACGCCGTCGCCTCGGCGATGACCACCGGCACCGTCTGTCCCGCCAGGCGCTCGTTGCCCTCGAAGACGACGATGTGATCGGTCATCGTCCGGCCCGTGAGCTGGATCGGGCCCGACGGAACGCCACGGAGGGCGTTCCCTACAGCTTTGAGCGCCGTCTTGCTCGGGCCCTCGACGAGCACCTCGACGGTTTCGCCGACGCGCCGGCGGTGGTCGGCCAGGCTGACGGCGTTCTGGATGGCGAGCAGGTCGTTGTTGCGGCGCTTCTTGACCTCCTCCGGCACGTCGTCGGCGTACAGCTCGTCGCCCTTGGTCCCCGGGCGCGCGCTGTACTTGAAGATGAAGCTGTTCTTGAAACCGCCCTCGCGCACCAGGTCGCAGGTCCGCTCGAACGACTCCTCCGTCTCGCCCGCGAAGCCGACGATGAAGTCGGAGCTGATCGCCACGCCCGGCACGCGCTCCCGGCAGCGCTGCAGCATGTCGCGGTAATGTTCGACCGTGTAGAGCCGTTTCATCCGCTTGAGCACGTCGTTGCAGCCGGACTGCGCGGGAACGTGGAGGTAGGCGCACACCTTTGGCAAGGTGCGCACGGCGTCGAGCAGGTCGTCGCTCATGTCGCGCGGGAAGTTGGTGATGAACTTGATGCGCTCGATGCCGGCCGTGTCGTGGATGCGCGAAAGGAGATCGGAGAGGCGCTCGGTGCGGCCATCGCCGTGGTCGTGCCGGTAGCTGTTGACGGTCTGGCCGAGGAGCGTGACCTCCTTGCAGCCCTCGCCGGCGAGCTGCCGCACCTCGGCGGCGATGTGAACAGGATGACGCCCCTGCTCGGGCCCGCGTACGCTGGGGACGATGCAGTAGGTGCAGAACTTGTCGCAGCCGATCTGTACGCGGACGTAGGCCTGAAACGACGAGGGCCTCATCGACGGGTCGCGCAGCGGGTCGTAGCTCTCGAAGCTCGACTCGACCTCCCGGCGCGATGCCTCAGCGCGGTCGAGGCTGAGCGCCATCTGTCGCTCGCCGCTCTTCTGAACGGCGGCGATGAGTTCCGGCAGGCGAGCGAGTTGGCCGGTGCCGCAGATAATGTCCACGTAGGGCGCGCGGCGGAGGATGAGTTCCTGGTCTTTCTGGGCCATGCAGCCGAGGACGCCGATCACCTTTTCGGGGTGGGCGCGCTTGTGGAGGCGGAGCCGGCCGAGGGCGCTGTAGATCTTGTCCTCGGCGTGTTGGCGGACGGAGCAGGTGTTGAAGAGGATGACGTCGGCGGCGGTGGGCTCGTCGGCGAGGACGTAGCCCCGGCGGCGCAGGGCGCCGACGACGAGCTCGCTGTCGAGCACGTTCATCTGGCAGCCGACGGTTTCGATGTAGAGCTTCCTGGTCATGTCTGTCCCCCGCGCAAGCGCGCCAGTTCGGCCTCCAGGGCCTGAATCCGCTCTTCGGCCCGCCGCTGGGCCTCCACGGCTGCCGCGATGGCCGCGTGCGCCTCGTCGGGGCGCAGGTAGCGCCGGCCGGTGCGCAGATCGATGACGCGCGGCCGGCCGTCCTCTTCGATCGCGATGCGAAAGCCAAGGCGGCTGGTGACCCCGCCGTCGGGGTCTTGCTCGTCGTCCCACGTCTCGCTGTCCACCCAGCGCTTGAGCAGCACCTTCTCGGGAAGGAGCTCCCCCGTCCCGTCCACGAGCACGTACTCCGCGATGCCGAGGGCCCCGTAAATCGTCGGCTTGTTCGTCAGGTCTTGCTGCTGGAACGACCGGCGCGACAAGATCTCGAGGGCGAAGATCGGCGCCGGGCGCCCCGGGCCGATGCGGTACGAGGACAGGTTCGACGGCAACGGCTGGTCGGTGACCACCACCATCACGTCAGGCGACACGTACGCACGACGATCCGTCGGGTGATAGTAGACGTTGAGGTTGGACGCGACCCGATGGTTGGGCAATTCGCGCAGGTGCTCTTTCAGGCCCATGCTCAGGTCGTGGTCCGCGTCCGTGTGGGGGATCGACTCACCCATTTCGTCTTGCCCTTCGTCTTCGTACAGGATGGGCATGGCGTCT
This sequence comes from Gemmatales bacterium, assembly GCA_038239195.1. Taxonomy (GTDB): domain Bacteria; phylum Planctomycetota; class Planctomycetia; order Gemmatales; family Gemmataceae; genus JBBSEZ01. The sequence goes on along the minus strand of JBBSEZ010000016.1, from coordinate 35,940 downwards.
GCGATTACCGGGAGGGTTTTCTTCCCCTCCGCGGGCTTGCCCCCACTCGGGGCTCGTTCCGATTGTGCGTGAGTTGGTGTGCTCATCGTCCCTCCTTGCGCAACCGCGCCCAGTATCCGCCGTCCGCCGGCCTCCCCGGCACGGCCACCTCCTCCGCCTCCAACGTCAAGCCCAGCGCCCGCGCCCCCCGCACGATCTCCTGGTTCTCTTCCGGCTCGATGCTGCACGTCGCGTAGACCACCGCCCCGCCGCGCCGCACGCGCTCGCCCGCCAACCGAAGCAACCGTCGCTGGAGCATCACCAGGTGCCTCATGTCGAGCGGTTGTAGCCTGTCGCGTACCTCGGGGCGCCGGCCCAGCACGCCCGTGTTGCTGCACGGCGCATCGACCAGGGCCGCGTCGAACAGCCCGCGCGGCACGCTCTCGTCCCTCCTTGGGTCGATACAAACGGTCTCGATGATCTTCGCCCCTAGCCGGCGGGCCAGGGTGGTTACCGTCTCCAGGCGCCGCTCCTCGACGTCGCACGCCACGATGCGCCCCTTGTTCTTCATCAGTTCCGCCAGGTGCGTCGTCTTGCCGCCCGGCGCGGCACACAGATCGAGGACCGTGCTGCCCGGCGCCGGGGCCAGCGCCGCCGCCACGCGCATGGCCGACTCGTCCTGCACGCTGAACCATCCCTCTTCGTAACCCGGCAACTCGCGAACGGCCGCGTGTTCGCGCAGCCGCACGGCCTGAGGCGCCTCGCCCGGCTCCGCCGTGAGGCCCGCCGCCGCGAGGGCGGCCAGCAGATCGTCGCGCCTGGTTCGCAGGCGGTTGCAGCGCAGGGTCAAAGGGGCAGGGCCGGCGAACCAGAAGCCCAGGCGCCGCGCCTCCTCGGCGCCAAATCGCTCCGACCAGCGGAAGGCCAGCCAGTTCGGCAGGCCGAAGCCGTGAGCGAGGTATTCTACCGGATTGGTGGCCGGGTCGGGAAGCACAGGGCGCGCCAGGCGGCGATAGCGGCCCCCTTCGAGCGGGAGCGCATCGGGGCCCGGCACGTCCCCTTTCTCGGGCGCGATGAGGGTCGAACAGGCCCGCAGCACGCCGTTGAGGAAGCCCCGGGCTGAGGGCCTGCCGAACTCGATGGCCAGTTCCACCGTCTCGTGCAGGGCGGCGTGAGGGGGGACGTGATCGAGCAGGGCCAGTTGACACGCCCCCAGCATCAACACGTCCAGCAGCCACGGCTCCACGCGCTCCAGCGGGCGCGCGATGAGGGGCTGCAACAGGGCGAGCAGCGAGCCGCGACGGCGCAGCACGGTGTAGACGAGTTGCGTGGCGAGGCGACGGTCGGGCCCGGAGAGGAGGGCGGCGCGGGGATTGGTAGAGGGCGTCAGGTGCCGGTCGAGGACTTCCTGAACGAAGCCCTCGTGGCGGGCGCAGTCGAGGAGGACTTCCAGCGCGAGGCTGCGAGCGTTGTGGCGCGGGCCCAGAAAGCGCGGCGGTTGGTCGCTCATGCCGTCTCCGCCCCGAGCCGGTCGCCTGCCTGGGGCCGCCGGCCGCGCACGAGCTCTTCCGCCGTCATGCGTCGCTTGCCGGCCGGCTGGAGCTCCACGACCTCCACCACGTCGCCCCCGCCCACGGCCACGCACATCTTCGAAGGATCGCTTAGCAACAGCGCGCCTGGGCTCGCCGGTTCCCCTTCGGCGCCGGGCCGCCAACTCGCGCGGTGGACGATGAGGCGCAGCGGCTGCTGTCCGGCGCGGTGCCACCAGGTGTAGGCGGTCGGCCAGGGGTGCATGGCGCGCACCTGCTGGCAGACCTGCGCCCCCGTGCGCGACCAGTCGATCAGGCCGTGCTCCTTGGTCAGTTTCGGCGCCTTGGTGACCTGGGCCTGGTCCTGCTTCTTGCCCTGGACCGTCCCGGCGATCATCTGTTCGAGGACGCCCAGCGCCAGCCGAGCGCCGAGCGGCGCCAGCCGGGCCTCGACCTCGCCGGCCGTCTCCTCGGGGCCGATCTCGACGGCCTCCTGGGCGAGCACGTCGCCGGCGTCGAGGCGCACCGACATGCGGATGATGGTCACGCCGGTGCGCGTCTCGCCGTGGTAGATCGCCCAGGCGATGGGGGCGGCGCCGCGGTACTTCGGCAGCAGCGAGGCGTGAACGTTGATTCCCCCATGGAGGGCGACGGACAGCACCTCGTTGGAGAGGATTTGCCCGTAGGCGGCCACGACGAGCAGGTCGGGGGCCAGCTCTTTCAGGGCAGCGACCCCGTCGGGCGTGTTGATGCTGGGCGGCTGGATGACGGGCAGGCCGCGCTCCTCGGCGATGGCCTTCATGCCGCGCCCGGTCTGGCGCGTGGAGCCGCGCTCGGCGCCAGCGGCGCGGTCGGGCTGCGTCACCAGGCCGACGACGGGGTGGGGCCCGGCGAGGAGGGCTTCTAGGGTCGGCTCGGCGAACAGGCCGGTGCCCATCATCACGAGGCGCATGCGGTCTCCTTCGACGGGGTCAAGGCTGTGGCTGCCCAAGCAGGTCGTGCCAGCTCGTTGCGCTCAACATGCGCACAAGCAACGCCTCCACTTCAGCGCAGTTGGTAATGCCGTCGAGAGCGGCCTTGGCGCGATCATCCAGGGGGCCGAAGTGGGGCTCGCCGGCCAAGAGCAGAAACCGCTTCGCTTGATTGACGGCACCCTGCTGACGCCCCTTTTCCAAAATCGCCTGGTACACCGACGATTCTTCCATAACCAGCACCGCCTGGAACAACGTCATGGTCACCCCCCACAGGGCTTGGCGGCAAACCTCTCTCTGGCAGGCTCAGGACTGGCGACGGCGTTTGGGCGCGGGGGCGGGAAGCCCGAGCAGGTCGTGCCAATTGTTGGCGGTCAGCATGCGGACGGCAAGCGCGTCCAGTTCAGCGGCATCGGCGATGCCATCGAGGGCGGCCTTGATCTTTGCGTCGGCCAGACCGAAGCGGACTTCGCCTTGCAGCAGAAGCGATCTCCTTGCCTGCTTGATGGCGCCCTTGACCTCCCCCTTCTCCAAGATCCCCTGGTAAAACGTCGATTCTTCCATGGTCCTCACCCCTTGTAACAACACGTCGATCAACTCGCGTGGGTAGCGCAGTCCCATCAGCACGCCTGTCGCCGCCCACAACTCTCCCGCCCGCGCACTTGCCACTCGCCGCGCCAGCCGCGCCTTCATCTTCTCGATAACGCCTGGCAACTCCGCCTCTTTCACGTTGCTGATCGGCGCCAGCGGCAGCGTCCCCAGCCCCCCCTTCAGCAGCCGCTCCACCGGCAACCGCCAGACGCGCACCACCCGGTAGCGAAAGACCTTGTAGGGCTCCTCGCCCTTGAAGCCCCTCTCGTACCTCCCCGTCAGCGCCTTCGCGTCCGCCTCAGGCCGCAGGATCACCGCCACGCTCCGCACCAGCAAGTCGTGCCGCTGGTCGAGCAAGTCGTTGCGCAGCTGCATCAACTTCGGCAGGTCGGCCGAGTCGTGCCCCGCCTGGAACTCCAGGTGGAGCAGAAAGGGCTCGGCCGCCTCGACGTGGATCACCTTGTCGGCGGCGCCGCTGACCGTGGCGACGTCGGCGTCGATCACTCGCGCCGGCGCGGGCGGCAGGTCGATCAGGGCCGGCCAATCCGCCGGGCCGACCTCGACCAGCGTCTTCAGGGTTGGGTCGAACGGCTTCCCCGCCACGCTGAGCCCTCTACGCCTCGCCGTTCGTCCCGTCCTTTTCCTGCTCCAGCTCGCGCAGGCGCTTCATCAACTCCTCGTCGGGCGGCAGTTCGCCCCGGGTCTGGGCCTTGCGGTGGAGGCGCTCGAACTCGCGCAGGGCCCCGCGGCTCGACAGCTTGCCGATGGTGCCCAGCTTGTCGATGAACAGCTCCCCGTGCAGGTGATCGACCTCATGCTGCCAGACGCGCGATGGCAGCTCGCTCAGTTCGATCTGGAGCAACTGCCCCTCGAGGTTGTAGGCCATCACCTGGACCGTCCGCGCCCGCCGCACCTTCTGGAACAGGCCGGGGAAGCTCAAACAGCCCTCCTCCCCCTCCATCGTGCCTTTGCGGTCGAGGATCATGGGGTTGATGAACACCCCTTCCTTCTCGAGTTGCTCCGGGTCGCCGGCGTAGTTCATCACCAGCAGTTGATAGGGCAGCGCTACCTGCGTCGCGGCCAGGCCGAGGCCGCGCTGCTCGTACATCAGCGCCAGCATCTCGGCGGCGCAGCGGCGCACCTTGGCGTCGATGGCCGTCAGGGGCCTGGCCTTGTAGCGGAGCGACGGGTGGGGGTACTGCACGATCTTCAAGGGCGCCTGCACGATGTTCATGATCTCGTTCCTGGCCGATCCCGCGAGGTGCGGTAATTCTGGGATTATACCGCACCCGTCCCGAGCGACAAAGTGCGGGCGGCGCACGCAAACGGCGCGCCGAGCATTTGACGCGCCCTCCGCCATAACCTATTGATGTCTTGCCCTTGTTTGTGTCCCGATCGGTGCCGGCGCCCCTACCCACGCCGCGCCTGCGGGCACATCCCGAAGCGCAATTTGGTTCGCTGCGACGCAACGCCGCGTCTTCCTGGCCTCGGCACGAGGACGCCTCATGCACTCCGTGGTGCTCAGCCACAACTCCGGGCATCCCACCCCCCTCCGCCTCCGCGATGCGCTGGCGGTACGGTTCCGGTCCTCCCCCCCTGCCCTGATCTCCCTGGACCAGGCCGAAAGGGAGTTGTTGCGGGCTCGTCCCGAGCTCCTCGTCGTCGTCCTCTCGCCGGCTCCCGACCGCGCCCTCGTCGTCCTCAGCCGCATCAAGCCGCTGCTCGGTGGCCCCGTCCTGGCCGTTGGGCCCACCACCGACCCCAAACTGATCCTTCGGGCCCTGCACGAAGGCGCCGATCACTACCTCGACGAGGCCGACGTCGTCGCCCAACTCGAGGCCGTCCTGCCGCGCTTGCACGCCAGCGAGCCCGCCGTGGCCCCCCGGGCCGGGAAGCTCTTCGCCGTCCTCGGCGCCAGCGGCGGCAGCGGCGGCAGTACCCTCGCCGTCAACCTCGCCACGGTCCTCGCCCGCTCCGGCCAGGGGTGTGCCCTCATCGACCTGTGCCCGGGCGTCAACGACCTCGCCTCCCTGCTCGACCTCAAGCCGACCCACACCCTCGCCGACCTGTGCGTCAACGCCAGCCGCCTCGACCAGGCCATGTTCGAGAGCGCCCTCGCCGTCCATCCCGGCGGCGTTCACCTCCTCGCCCCGCCCCAGCGTTACGACGACATCCGCCTGCTCACGCCCCACGGCGTCAACAAGGCCCTCACGCTCGCCCGCCGGGCCTTCCCGCACACCGTCGTCGATCTCGAGGACTACTTCCACGAGGAACAACTCGTCGCCCTCCGGCAGGCCGACGCCGTCGTCCTCGTCTTCCGCCCCGAGTTCACCTCGCTGCGGAACGCCCGCCGCACGCTCGAACACCTCGGGCAGATCGGGGTCAGCGAAGAGCGGGTGCGCCTGGTCGTCAACCGCGCCGGCCAGCCCAACGAACTGCCCACCGACGAGATCGAGGCCGCCCTCGGCCAGAAGATCGCCCACGTCGTCCCCGACGACCCCAAGACCATCAACGCTTCCAACAACACCGGCGTGCCCGCCGTCACCAAGGCGCCCGCCACGCGCGCCGCCCAGGTCCTCGTCCAGCTCGCCAACTCCCTGGCGCGCCCGGGCGCCCTCGCCGAGGCCCCCATCCCGCCGTCTCGCCGCGCCAGCTGGTTCGCGTTCCGCTGAGCGACCCGACACCACCCCGGAGCCCCTACCCGACCATGCCAGTCCCCACACCCACCCCCTGGTCCGACGCCCCCGCAACGGTCGTGACCGACGGGCGCTCTCCCGACGAGCGCCGGCTGCTCAAGGCCCAGCTTCACCAGCGCCTCGTCGCCAGCATGGACCTGTCGGTCGTCAGCACCGTCGGCAAGGAACACCTCCGCGCCGAGGCGCGGCGCGTCGCCGAGGAACTGTGCCAGCGCAGCGCCAGCCTGCTCAACCGCACCGAGCGCGAGCGCCTCGTCAACGAGGTGCTCGACGAGACCTTTGGCCTCGGGCCCCTCGAGCCGCTGCTCGCCGACCCGACCATCAGCGACATCCTCATCAACGGCCACGACACCGTCTACGTCGAGCGCAACGGCCGGCTCGAGCAGGCCGACGTCAGCTTCACCGACCCGCGCCACCTGCTCAACATCATCCAGCGCATCGTCGGCCAGGTCGGCCGTCGCGTGGACGAGACCAGCCCGATGGTCGATGGCCGGCTCGCCGACGGCAGCCGCATCAACGCCATCATCCCGCCCCTGGCGCTCGACGGAGCGCTGGTGTCGATCCGCCGCTTCGGCGTCCGGCCCCTGCTCGCCGCCGACCTCGTCGCCAAGGGCGCCCTCACGGCGGAGATGGCGCAGTTCCTGGCGGCGTGCGTCAACGCCCGGCTGAACGTCCTGATTTCGGGCGGCACCGGTAGCGGCAAGACGACGCTTCTCAACGCCCTGTCCGCCTTCATCCCCGAGGACGAGCGCGTCATCACCATCGAGGACGCCGCCGAGCTGCGCCTGCAACAGCGCCACGTCGGCCGTCTCGAGACGCGATCGCGCAACGTCGAGGGCGTCGGGGAGATCACCACGCGCGAGCTGGTGCGCAACGCCCTGCGCATGAGGCCCGATCGCATCATCATCGGCGAGTGCCGCGGGGCGGAGGCCCTCGACATGCTCCAGGCCATGAACACCGGACACGATGGCTCGCTGACCACCGTCCACGCCAACGACAGCCGCGACGCCCTGGCGCGGCTCGAGGTGATGGTCGGCATGGCGGGCTTCGACCTGCCGATGTGGGTGATTCGCCGGCAACTGGCCACGGCCATTCACGTCGTCGTGCAAGTGAGCCGCCTGACGGGCGGGGCGCGCAAGGTCGTGAAGATCACCGAGGTGGCGGGGCTGGAGGGCGACAACCTGGTCACCCACGACCTGTTCGCCTTCAAGCAGACGGGGGTGGACGATCAGCGCCGCGCCCAGGGGTACTTCCACGCCACCGGCCTGCGCCCGCACCATCACGAGCGCCTGACCGCTGCGGGCGTTGGGCTGCCCGCGGCGATGTTCGAGCGGCGCATCCTCAACGCGGCCCAGGCCTGAGGCCCCACCCCAACTTTCCGCGAAGCGCCGCGAACCGGCACCTCACCGGGAACGCGCAAGAGGAGGCTCGCTCGTGGTCTTACTGGTCCTGCTGCTCATCTTCCTGGCCGCCAGCCTGGGGCTGGTGGCCGGCTACTCGATCCTGGCCGACCTCGCCAACCGCGACGGGGCCCGGGCAAGCCGCCGCGTGAACGACGAGTTCCAGCGACAGGCCCCCATCGCGGAGGGGCCGCGGCTGTTCAAGAACTTCGGCCCGGGCTTCGAGGGGCTTTCCCCCCTGGGCGCCGAGGGCGAGGAGGCCGCCGCGCGCGCGTCGGGCCCCAAGGGTTGGCGCCCCTGGCTGGAAAGCGTGCTGCTGCAAGCCGGGCTGAAGGTGAGCCTGCGCCTGTTCGGGGCGTTGACGTTCGGCGCCGCCCTCCTGATGGGGGCGCTGGGCGGCGTTCTGAGCGGCTGGCCTCTCGGGCTAGCGGGCGCCCTGCTGGGCGCCGCAGGGCCGGCGCTGTACGTCCGGGCGCGCTGGGTCGGCCGGCGCGACACCTTCCTCCGCCAGTTGCCGGGCGCCTTCGAGCTGATGGCGCGCGTCCTCAAGGCCGGGCACTCCGTCCCGCAGGCGTTCCAGTCGGTCTCCGACTCTTTCGAGGGGCCGCTCGCCGCCGAGTTCGCCTTCTGCCGGGAGCAGCAGAACCTCGGCCTGTTGCCGGAGGTCGCCTTCCACGAGCTCGCCCAGCGCACCGGGGTGCTGGAAATGCGCATCTTCTCGATGGCCATGCTCATTCAGAGGCAGACGGGCGGCAACCTCTCGGAGGTGCTGGAGCGCCTGGGGGCCCTCATCCGCGAGCGCGTCCGATTGCGCAACCACATCAAGACCTTGACAGCCGAGGGTCGGCTGCAAGCGGTCGTGCTGCTGGTGCTGCCGTTCGTCATGTTCCTGGTGATGCGGTTCATCAACCGCGCCTACGCCGACGTCCTGCTCGACCACGTCCCTCTACTGGCGGCGACGGGGGTGATGATGGGCCTCGGCGCGCTGTGGATTCGGCGGATCATCAACATCGACATTTGAGAGGCGCTCATGTGGACCGAGGCCGCCCCGTCGGGGGCCCTGCTCAGCCTGCTGGTGTTCGGCGCGACGAGCGTCGCGATCCTGCTGGCCTACCAACTGCTGAACCGCGACCGCAAGCAGGCCAAGGCCCGCATGCGCGAGTTGAGCGCCCCCGCGACGCCTCGGCCAAGGCTCGGCTGGCTGAGCGCCCTGGCGGACCGCCTGCCGACTGTGGCGAGGCCCCTGGTGCCGGGCGATGAGGGCCAGCGGGGCCAGCTCCAGCAGCGGCTGATCGCGGCCGGCTTCTACGAGCCCAACGCGCTGACCACCTTCCTGGGCGTCAAGATGGTGCTGATTGCCCTGGCGGTCGTGGTGGCGCTGCCGGTGGGGCTCGCGGGAATGCCGCCCGTGAAGGCGCTCGCGACCGGGGTCGTCCTGCTCGGGCTGGGCATGGTCCTGCCCGGGCTCTGGCTCGACGCGCGCAAGGCGAGCCGGCAGACGGCCCTCCGCCGCGCCCTGCCCGACGCGCTCGACATGCTGGTCCTGTGCGTCGAGGGCGGGGTCAGCTTCAACGGCGCGCTCCAGCGGGTGACCGCGGAGATGCAGACGGTCCATCCCGTGCTCGGCGCCGAGCTCGGCATCGTGCAGCGCGAAATCATGCTGAACCTGTCGCCCGCCGAGGCGCTCCAGAAGTTCGGCCAGCGCAGCGACCTCGAGGAAGTGCGCGGCCTGGCGGCGGTCATCCTGCAAAACGAGCGCCTCGGCGCCAGCGTGGTGAAGGCCTTGCGCGTTCACTCCGACGCCATGCGCCAGCAGCGCCAGCAGCGCATCGAGGAACTGGCCCAGAAGGCCGCGGTCAAAATCCTCTTCCCGACCTTGCTGTGCATCTTCCCCGCCATCTTCATCGTCGTGCTCGGCCCCGCGGCGTTCCAGATCCGCGCCGTCTTCTCCCGAATGAAATGAGCCCCGAGGTGTCCCATGAAAACGTCCAGCCGGAGGAGCCAACGCCCCGCAGGCGCCGCCGTGGAGTTCGTCCTGGTGGCGTCGATCCTGTTCGTCCTGTTCCTGGGGATGATCGAGGTCGGCCGGGCCATGATGGTGCTCGGCGCCGTCGGCAGCGCCGCCCGCTCCGGCGCCCGCTCCGGCGCCGTCCCCAGCGGCGACTACAGCGCCATCACCACCGCCGTCAACAATTCCCTCGGCCAGTCGCTGCTCGCCGGCGCCACGACGACCGTCACGGTCAACGGCACCGCCGTGCAGGACGACACGACATTCAACGCCGCGGTCTCCTCGGGGGCGGCCATCAGCGTGAGCGTCAGCATCAACTACCAGCAAGTGTCCTGGCTCCCGGCGGGGACCGCCCTGTTCCTGTCGGCCAACCAGCCGCTCAGCGAGACGGCCGTCATGCGCCGGGAAAATTGAGGAGCCCTCGATGCGACAATCCAGGCCCACCTCGCGCCGCGGCGGCATCACCGTTATCGTGGCGATGATGCTAATTCCGCTGCTGGCGCTGGTCGCCTTCGCGGTCGATCTCAACTCGATCTACCGCACCGACGCCGAGTTGCAGAACGCCGCCGACGCCAGCGCCCTCGCCGGCGCCTCGCAACTGCTCGACACCCGGCTCCTCGGCAGCAGCCTGCTCTCCGGCGGCGGGACGAAGTCGGCGATCAACGTCAACCAGCTTCTCCAGAACCAGGTGACGCCGGCGGCCGTGCGCTACGCGCAGTTTCACCGGGCTGGCGACGTCGATCTGGTCATGAATTCGCAGGACGTCGAGTTCGGGTACATCGCCGACCCGACGGCCAAGCCGGACACCGCGAGCGGGCAGTTCGTGTCCGGCTCGCTGACGCCCAACTCGGTCCGCGTCACGGTGCGGCGCGACGGCAGCGTTTCCACAGGCCCGCTGAGGCTGCCCTTCGGGGCCGTCCTCGGCACCCCGACCAGCAGCCGCACGGCGACCGCCACGGCGACCCTGCGCGGGGGGAGCGTCACCGGGTTCAACGGGAGCGGCAACCGCCTGCTGCCGCTCGTCATGAGCGTGGACGTGGCCAACGCGCTGCTCGGCATCGGGCCCGAGCCTTCCGGGTGCAAGGTGGTCGATGCCTACACCTGCAAGTCGCCCTACGTGGAGGGCACGCCGGCCCCGCCCGCCAACGTCACCCAGGGGCCCGACGGCGTCCCCGAGGTAAGCATCTTCACCAACTCCTGCGACCCCGGCAACTTCGGGCTGTGTTCGCTGACCAACGGCAAGGCCACTTCGCAGACGACGTACGACAGCTGGATACGCAACGGCGCCTCCTCCGTTAATTTGGCCACGTTCGGGGCTACCGGGCTACAGTCCCCGGCCACCCTCTTCGGCGGGCCAGGCCTGAAGCCCACCCTGAGCCCGGCGCTCCAGTCTATCATCGGGCAGCCGCGCACCGTGCTGCTAATCTCGGGGTCAGCAGGCAATGGCGGCAACGCCACCTACCAGGTCGTCGGCTACCTCGGCGTGATGGTAACGAGCTGCGACCTGAGCTCCTCCACGCCGTACGTCAACGTCCAGCTCTCGCCCGTGATTGACCCCAGCGCCACCCTGGGCAGCGCTGGCGCGGGCCGGCTGGTCTACAAGGGCATCTCGCTGAGCCGCTGAACGGGCGCCCGCCGTTCTCCGGTTTACTGGCCAAGGAGGACCGACCCCGTCCGCCCGGGCAGTCGGTCCGGCGCCGCCACGTCGATCACCCCGGCCCCCGACTTGCTGTGGAAGGGGGCCCAGAACAGGTTGAAGTTGAAGAACGCCTGCGTGAAGTAGCGCGCCAGTGCCTGCTCCGGCTTCTCCTGGAGGACCAGCAGGTCGCCCGCCCGCAGCAGGATGCGCTCCGCGGGGTTGCGCAGCGCCACCTCCAGGTCCACGAGGATCGGGACCTGCCCGCCGCCCGGCGTTCGCCGCACCACGGTGAGTTGGGTCGCTGAGGGGTTGCCCAGGCCGGGCCGGACCAGGTCGCCCGACAGGTTGCTGCCGCCGAACGAACCGTTGAGCAGCGGCGCGCGCACCAGGGCGAGGGCCTCGACCACGTCCAGGTCGTGGTCGCGCGGCAGCACGTGGGCCCCGGCCTGGAGCAGCCCGCCCGTGTAGAAGAGTTGATCGTCGCGCGCCTCGAGAAACACGACGTCTCCCGTCCCCAGGATCACGTCCTCCGGGCGGACGCACGGTGCCTGGCCCGCCGGGAGCCGCAGCGGGACCCGCGTGACGCGCACGCCCGGGCCCAGGGCCCGGACCAGGTCGCCGTCCGTGCGAGCCGTCCCGAGGTGCTGGAGCCAGGCGGGCCGGTCTGCGCCGTCGTGGAAGCAGTCGCGGAAGATCACGACCTCGTTATAGGCGTCCAGTCCGGGCAAGCCTCCCGAGCGCGCCAGGGCATGCAGCACGTCGTTTTCGTAGCCCAGGAGATCGACCTCGTGCCCGGTGCCTCGTTTGGCCCCGCTGATCAGGCCATCCGGTCCGGTGGTGAACCCGGACCCTTCCTGCCGCACTACCAGCACCGAATACTGCCGGGGCTGGAGCAGGGTGACGATGACGTTGGCCGTCTCCGCCTTCAGCAACCGCTTCTGGACGTACAACTCGCGGATCGCCTGCCGCGCCTGGGGCAGGCTCATGCCCTGCACAACCACAGGGCCCGCCACCGGCATGTCAACCGTGCCGTTGGCCTGCACGGGCATCGGGTAACCCAGCGCCGGCTGGAGTCGGCGCTGGTCCCGTCCCTGCACCAGGGGGGCCACGTGGACCGGCACCGCCACCGTGCGCTCCCCCAGGAACCCTTCGACGTACACCCCCAGCACGTCCCCTGGGGCCAGCAGGTACTCCCGGGGCGGAGGTTGCCTCAGAAGGGTGAGCGGGATGGTCTGCTCCCCCGCCTTGGAGGGCGCCAGGAGCTCCGCCGGCACCAGCCTTGCCGGCACTCCCACGGCTATCGGGTTGGTCAGCGCCGCGCAGCCGGTTGCCCCGCCGAGGGCGCTGGCGAGGGCCAACAGCAGCAGTGTGCGGGGCCGCGTCAACGCCGCGTCGCCGGGCATCGAGGCGAGCGTGCGATCCGACCTGGACATGGCCCCCCCTCGCTGGCATTCGCCACAGATAAGCCGCGTGATCTGGTCCGCCTTACCAACATTTCCAATCGCGCAAGTCGAGGCAGAATTTGACCTGCCAGCCCCCAGAGGGCCCCGCGCTCCCAGGCGTTGGCGCTTCAAGCAGCGGCCCTACGGGGGCCGACACGGGCGGCGACGCCTTGCTCTCCACCAGCTCTCCTGCCGGAGGGAGAGTGGGGCCAATGGCCCCGGGCCCTCGCAGCGAGGACGGCCCGGTGATCCAGTCTCGTTGCCCTCCCTGCTGGGCCGCCGCTGCGCCGTCTCGGTAGCCGCTGAACCAGTCCTGGATGGCCTGGTAGCCCGGCGCGGACTGGTAGCGCACGCTTCGGTAGTGCTCGGGAGGCAAGGGCGGGGGCTCCGCTCGCCCTCGATAGAGGTATTCCGCGAACCCGTCCTTGAACCCCCAGGCGTAATCGTCGGAATGCTGGCCGTGGTCACACTGCTTGGCGGCCAACTCCCACGCTTCCTCCGCCCACCGCGCGTTGCGGCGGCGCTCCGCGCGATCCTCCAGACACCTGTTGAAGCGAAAGCACAGCACGCGGGTGCCCGTCGCCGCAAGGCAACCCGGGCTCAGGAGGGCCAGACCGAGAACGAGATACGTAAATCGAACGTTCATCGGCCTGGTCCTCGGGCCTCGCAGCCCAGCCTCTGAGGTGGAGCGGGCCCGGCGAGGCGGCCTCCCGGCCCACTCCGAGACTTCGCCCGCGAAACCCACTCCGACAAATGGAAAGAAGGACGCCCCATATCCAAGCCCCTTTGCCCCTGTCAAGACAGCTTTGACGTCTCGGGCCGCGCCGCCCCTCCGATGCCAGCGCATTTGCTCGCGGAAGTTTTGCAAACTACAGTTCCTCCAGGAGCCCAGAGATCGAGCAACGGCAATACCGATTTTGCCAAATGAAGCGATAATGCGGGCTATGCTGGTGTCGTGGCCCTTGCCGCCTCCGTTGCTTGGGATTGCTGGGCAAGATACACAGGCGATAATGGATGCGATGCTGATTCCTGGTCGCCGGGACAGCTCCACCATCTACCAAGGCCCCAACGGGAAGACTGCACGAAGATGGGGACCGCGACGACCACTCCTCTGGGCAACGCCTGCCGCGCCCTCTTCCGCCATCAACGGAAGGTGGCCCTGGTCTTCCTCGCGGTCCTGGTCCTCGCCGGGGCCGTCACCGCCTTCGGCCCCCGTTCTTACCAATCCGAGGCCAAACTTTTCCTCCGCCTCGGGCGCGAAAACGCAACCCTCGACCCGACCGCCACCCTGGGCCAGTCGCAGGTCGTCGCCGTCCCCGCTTCCCGCGAAGGCGAGATCAACTCGGTCATCGACATGCTGCGTAGCCGAGCGTTGCTGGAGCAGGTCGTCGAGAAGGTCGGCCCCGAGGCGATCCTCGGCGGCGCCAGTTCGCCGGAGGACCGCCCCCGCGCCACCGTCGTCCTTACCAAGCGGCTCACGGTCGAGGCCGTCAAGAAGTCCAACGTCATTCGCATCGCCTGCGAGGGGCCCAGCCCGGAGGCGTGCCAGCAAGTCGTGGCCGTACTCGTCGAGCTCTACCTCGACAAGCACGTGCAGCTCAACCGCACCCCGGGGGCCCACAAGTTCCTCGCCGATCAGGCGGAGCGCTTGCGCGGCCGGCTCGAGCGCGACGAGGTGCGCTTGCGCGACCTCAAGAACGAAACGCGCCTGATCGCGCCCGAGCCCCAGCGCCTGGCCCTGGTGGCCCGCGTCGCCCGCCTCGAGGATGAGCTCCAGCAGGCCGGCACCGGCGCCGCCGCCGCCGAGGCCGAGGTTCGTGCCCTCCAGAAAAACGTGCACACCCTGCCCAGGTCCCAGGTCACCACCACCCGAGGCCTGCCTAACGGGGCCGCCGATGGCATGCGCCTCCAGCTCTACGCCCTCCAGATCAAGGAGACCGAGCTCCTCGCCAAGCACCCCGACCGCCACCCCGACGTCCAGCTCGTCCGCCAGCAGACCGCCGCGGCCAAGGCCCTCCTGGCCCGCGAGGAGCGGGCCCGCGAGCAGGTCGCCACCGGCCCCAGCCGCCTTTTCGAGGACGTCCAGATCGCCCTGGCCCGGCAGGGGCCGGCGCTCGCCGCCCTGCGAGCCCGCGCCGAGTCCCTCGGCGCCGAGTTGGCCCGCGAGCGCCAGCGCCTCGCGAAGCTCACCCACGACCATCTCCGCGTCGCCTCCCTCCAGCGCGAGGTCGATCTACAGGAGGCCCACTACCGCAAGTACGCCGACGGTCTCGAGCAGGCCCGGATCGACCAGGCCCTCGAGGCCCAGCGCATCTCCAACATCAACGTCGCCCAACCCGCCACCTACGACGCCAGGCCGGTCCGCCCCCGCCTGCTCGTCAACCTCGGCCTCGGCCTGTTCGCCGCTGCCCTCGCCAGCGTTGGCCTGGCCCTGTTGCTGCACTCCCTCGACCGCTCCTTCCAGGCCCCGGAGGACCTCCAAGCCAGGCTCGGCTTGCCTGTCCTGGCATCGCTCCCCTACCTCGTGCCCAATCGATCTTCCACGAACGGCTCCGCGTGACCGGCGGATACCGGATCGCAATTGTCTTGTTCCAGAATTGTGAAGAAGCGAGGAAGGCGTTTGCCTTCGGAAACATTCAACGTAACGAGATCTTCAACAACCTCGATTGAAGCTCGACGGAACACCAGGCCCCCGGCAAGGACGCCGGCAACGGGAGCCCTTGATCGTATGAGAGCTCGTTTGCTCGACCGCGTGGCCGGCATCGCTGCCTGCCCCCCGCAGGCTGCCCCTGACGAGCTGCGCGCCCAGCTTGCGCCCCTGCTGCCCCGCCTCCTCGGGAACGACGGGGCCGGCCCGCGCCTGCGCTCTCTCGGCGTCACCAGCTGCATTTCCGGCGAGGGCGTCAGCACGGTCGCCGCCCACCTCGCCGTCGCCGCCGCCACCTGGAGCGAGCAACCCGTCCTGCTCGTGGACGCCAATCTCGAGCGCCCCTCGGCCCACGCCCGCTTCCTCGTCGAGCCGGCGCCCGGGCTTGCCGAGGCCCTGCTTGAGGGGGGAGCGAGCGTCGGCCCATCCCACCCTTTTGTCCAGCCTTGCAACGTGCCCAACCTCTCCGTCCTGGTTGCGGGCCAGACCGACGGCAGGCTGGCCCAGGTTCAGGCCTCCACTCGCCTGTCTGCCGTGCTCGAAGCGCTCGAGGCCGGCTTCGCCCTGGTCGTGCTCGACTTGCCCCCGGCCTCGGCCGGGCCCTTCACGGCCCGACTGGCCGGGCTCCTCGACGGGACGATCCTGGTCGTGGAGGCCGAGCGAGCTCCCTGGGAAGAGGTCGAGCGCGAGAAGGGCCTGCTCGTCCAGGCCGGCGCAAACCTTCTTGGGGCGGTGCTCAACAAGCGCCGCCAGTACGTACCGCGGTGGGCACAGCGATTCATCTGAGGGTTGCCAGGACCGCGGCCACGATAGCGCGTCAGGGCTTCAAGTCGGTCCCGGGCCAAGCAATGGTGCCGCGCTTCCCTTGTCCTCTAACTCACGGTCCAGGTCGCCATGGTTGTTGCGAAGTTGGTCAGGCTGGCCCAGGGGCTGTTCCGCCGCACGCGAAAGGGCCCTTCGCACGGGCTGCACTCGCCCGAGCAGACACGCACGGTCCTGGCCCGGGAGCGGGCACGGGCAGACCGCGCGCACGAACCGGTCTCGGTCGTCACCTTCGTCCCCCGCGAGCAGGCGGTCAGCCAGGCCACCTGGGAGCGCCTGGTCCCCGTCCTCAAGGGCCGTTTGCGCAGCACGGATGAGGCCGGCTGGCTCGACGGGAGCGAGGGGCCCCAGGTTTGCGTCATCCTTCCGGGGACGGACGGCCCCAGCGCGGGGAAGGTGGTCGAAGACGTCCTGCGGCGCTTCGCGGGCCCGGCCCCTCTCCCCATCATCCTCATCTACTCGTACCCCTCGACAGCCCGGCCCGAGCGCCTTTCCGAAACGCGGGCCGAGGACGACCACGCCCCGTCCGACGCGGTTGCTTCCCTGGAGGCCCTGTTCCTGCAGGCCATGCCACCGTGGAAGCGTGCCCTGGACGTCGCGAGCACTCTTGTCGGGCTGATCGTGCTGTCCCCGCTCTTCCTGGTCATCGCGATGGCGGTCAAGCTTTCTTCCCCCGGCCCCGTCTTCTTCCGGCAGCTCCGGAGCGGCCGCGGAGGGAGGCCCTTCTGGATGTGGAAGTTCCGCTCCATGGTCCCCGACGCCGAGGACCGCAAGAAGGGCCTGCTGGCCCTCAACGAGCAGGACGGCCCGGCCTTCAAGATCAAGCGCGACCCTCGCGTCACCGCCGTCGGCCGCTTCCTCCGCGCCACGAGCCTGGACGAGCTCCCCCAGTTGTGGAACGTCCTCAAGGGCGAGATGTCCCTGGTCGGTCCCCGCCCGCTGCCCTGCTCCGAGACGGAAGGGTGTGTCGGCTGGCAGCGCCGGCGCCTGGACGTCGTGCCCGGGCTGACCTGCATCTGGCAGGTCCGCGGCCGCTCCAACGTTTCGTTCGCCGATTGGATGCGCATGGACGTGCAGTACGTTCGCTCCTACACGCTGGGCCACGACCTGAAATTGTTGTTCCTGACGGTCCCGGCCCTGGTCCTGCGCAAGGGCGCGCATTGACGAACGAATCGCTTCGGGCCGCGCCGGACGGCGCAGGGGCCGCGTGAGAGAAGGAGTGGGAATGGACGGCAGTTTGGGGAGAAGCTTGCCCCTCGGGGAAACAGCACTGCCCGGTGGGCCGGCGCCGTTTCGCGCGCCGGGCTGCCCCGCTGCTGGGCCGGAGGGGGCGGGCGGACAGGCCCTCGCGAAGGGGGGGGGCGGCTGGAAGCGCCGGGGGCGCCTGGTCGGGGCCTGGGCAGCCCTCTGCCGGGGGGCCTCCGGGGACCACACCCTGGCGCTGGCGGACCAGATCGTGGTCAGCGGGACCAGTTTCCTGACGACGATCCTGATCGGCCGGTGGTGCGGGGCGGGCGAGCTGGGCGCCTACGCCCTGGGGAGCTCGCTGCTGGTAACGTGGGCGTGCGTGCAGGAGTCCCTGATCGCGCAGCCCTACACCATCCACCGGCACCAACTCCCGGAGGGGACGCAGGCGGAGTACGCGGGCAGCGTGCTGGCGCACCAGGGGCTCCTGTCGGCCCTGGCGCTGGTTGTCCAGGGGCTGGTTGCCGGGATCCTGTGCTGGCGCGGGGCGGGGCCGGAGTTGGCGGCCGTCGCCTGGGTGCTGGCTGGGGTCATGCCGTTTGTCCTGCTGCGGGAGTTCGGCCGGCGCTTCGCCTTCGCCCACCTGCGCATGGCCCAGGCGCTGGCCCTCGACCTGGCCGTGGCGATCATGCAGCTCGCCGGACTGGCCTGGCTGGCCTGGGACGGGGCGCTGTCCGCCACCACCGCGTACGTCCCCATCGGGGCGGCCTGCGCCCTGACGGGCGGCGTCTGGCTGCACCTCGCCCGCAAGAACTTTGCGGTCCGTCCGGTGCGCGTGTGGCAAACCTTGCGGCAGAGCTGGTCGCTGGGGAAATGGCTCTTCGCCTGGCAAGCGACGCTGTCCCTCCAGGCGTACTTCATCCACTGGCTACTGGCGTGGCTCGTCGGGACGACGGCCACGGGCGTTTATGCGGCGTGCATGACCGTGCCGCTGTTCGCCAACCCCTTGATCCTGGGCATCGCGAACGCCCTGACGCCCCGGGCGGCGCGGGCCTTCCACAAAGGCGGCGTGGCGGAGTTGCGGCGCGTGGTCTTTCAGACCACCCTGCTGCTGGGCCTGGCGATGGCCCTGTTCTGCGTCATCGTCCTGCTCTCCAGCGATTTCCTGATGCACTTGCTCTACCGCGGCCCCCAGTACGAAGGGCACGGGCTGACCGTCACGGTGCTGGCCATGGCGATGCTGGCGTCCGCGCTGGGCATGCCCGCCAGCAACGGGCTGATGGCCGCCGAGCGCCCCGACGTGGTCTTCAAGGTCGCCCTCGTCGCCCTCGCCGTGCTGGTGTCCCTCGTCCCCCCCCTGGTGGTGTGGTGGGGCTTGTCGGGCGCCGCCTACGGCTTCCTGGCCGGCAGCTCGGCCAGCGCGGTGGGGCGGTGGGTGGCGTTCCTGGCGTTCGTCCCGAAAGCGTGTCCGGGCTCGGTCGAGCCAACCGTGCTGCGCGTGCTCCAACAATTCACCCCGAGCGCCCCGGCCAGCAGCCGGGTAATCGAACAGCTCGGCGAAGGGGCCCAGGCCGACGTTTACGTGGTCCGCTCGCAAAACGGACAGCCCATCTGGCAAGCGCTCGACTGTCTGGCGATCAAGTTGTACAAGCCGGCGGCAGGCGCGAGTTTCGAGCGGGCGCGGGGGCAGTTCGCGTCGCTGTCCCGATTGCGCGAAGCGGTGCCCGGCGGCGCGGTCGAGGGATGGAAACCATTCGTCCCGGGGCCCCTGTTCGTTTGCGAATCGCCCCTCGCGTTGGTGATGACCGTGGTCCCGGGCAAAGAGCTCGACGGGCAGTTGGAGACCGGGGCCGGCGTGACGCCCGAGGTGTTGGCGTCCGCCCCGCGCGCCGTCATCGCCGCGCTGAAGGAGTATTGGGCGCTCGGGCAAATCTACGGGGCGCTGAGCTTCTGCAACATCCTGTGCGACGTCGCGGCCCGAGAGATGTCGTTCATCGACCCGGGCCTGGAGGAGGACGCCTTTTTGTGCGGCGCCGTCGCCCGGCGCTGGTATCCGGCCTCGCGCGACCTGGCATACCTCCTCTACCAAACGGGGCTGCGGGTGAGGAGCACCTTCAGCAACCCCGGCGCTCGCAGGCGCCAGGAGGCCTTCGCCGAAGGCGTCTTGCGGGCCTACCTCGAGACGGTCGCTTCCCGCGAAGAGAAGCGCTCCCTGCTGGACGAGGTCGAGGCCTGCGTGCGGGCGCACCTCGAGGCCCTCGGCCTGTCGTGGTCGCCGCGGGGGCTGTGGCGATTGCTGTTGCGGCCCCTCGCCGCCCGCCGCATCGACGGCCTCCTCACCCGGCTCAGAAACGACGGGGGGGCTTCTGGAGATGGGGCGTGATTTTGAGCGCGGCGCGATGGGATCGAGTTGCGAAACCAGGGGCGATGGTGCCATGCAAAGCTCTTCCGCACACCACGAGGGACAGACACGGGCGCTCCCCGGGGAGGAGGGCGCCCGTGGCCGGGCCCTCCTGGGCGCGTTCGAAACGCTCGAGCGCGCCGGCATCCGGTATTGCGTGCTGCACGGCTATGAGGGCTACCCCCAGAAGATCAAGTCCGACGTGGACTGCATCATCTCGGGGGGGCTGGGACTGCGCCAACTCGTGGCCCTGCTTCGCGAGAACCGGGCCCGCATCGGCGCCGAGGTCATCGGCGCCGGCACCGTGCGCTGGCGGGGCTACTACATCGTGTTGGCGGGCAAGAACGAGGACAGCTCACCGTACTTTCTCGAGTTGGACCTGAGCCTGGACCACGAGCTCGGCGACTTGCCGTTCTATGCCGGGAGTGAGGTGCTCGAGGGCCGCCGCAGGCACCACCAGTTCTGGGCCCCGGCGGCCCCCATCGAATTCGGTTGCTACCTGATCAAGAAGGTCGCCAAGGGGCGCCTGGACGAGGAGCAGGGGCAGAGACTTTCTAACTTGTATCAGCAAGCCCCTGCCGACTGCCGGCAGCAGGTCGCCCGCTTCTGGGGCGCCCGCAGCACCGAACTGCTCGCGTCCGCCGCCAGCTCCGGCAATTGGGAGGCGGTGAGGCGCCTGCTGGCCCCGCTCGGGGCCGAGCTGCGCCGGCGCGCGACGCTGCGCCGCCCCTGGCGGGCGTTGGGGGGCTGGTTGTGCCGCCTGGGGCGCCGCGTGAGAAAAGGTTGCCGGCCTGAGGGCGGGCTCGACGTCGTCTTGCTCGGCCCGGACGGCGCGGGCAAGTCCTCCGTGATTCGGGCCGTGAGCCAGAAGCTGACGGGCGCCTTCGCCCGGAAGGCCTGCTACCGGTTCCCTCCCGGGGTGCTAAGCCGCCTGCTGCGCCGCCCCGAGTATCCCCCGGAGATGGCGCCGCACGGGTCCCCCCCGCGTTCGTTCCTGGCGTCCGTGGCCCGCGCCTGCGGCTACTGGTTCATCTACTACACGCTCGGTTACTACGTGACGGTCCACCTGGCCCTGGCGAGAGACACCCTGGTTTTGCACGACCGCCACCTCGTCGATGCCCTGGTGGACCCCCTGCGCTACCGTTACGGCGGGCCGGCCTGGCTGCTGCGCCTTCTCTGGCGCCTCGCCCGCAAGCCCGACCTGGTTGTGCTTCTGGATGCCCCGCCCGAGGTGCTCCAGGCGCGGAAACAGGAAGTCCCCTTTGAAGAGACGGCCCGGCAGCGAGAGGCCTACCGGGCGCTGGTCGGGGCGATGGGGAACGGGCGCGTCGTCGATGCCGGCCGGCCGCTGGAGCAGGTCGCCGGCGACGTGACGGACCTCGTCCTGCGCCACCTCGGCACACGCAATGCGCGCCGCCTGGGACTGGGGGGGAACGCATGAGCACGGTCTCAGGCCCTCTTCCCGCGAGCCCCCGGTGCGGGCGCTGGCTGGCGCTTCTCTGCCTGGCCCTGCTCGGGTACGCCCTGCTCGGCAAGGGGTGGGCGTACGTGGGCGTGCCGCCGCTTTTCATCGGGGAAATGGTCCTTTGCTGCGGGGTGGTTGCGTTCTTCCGGTCCGGCAAATGCTGGGCCGTCCTCGACGCCCCCGCCGTCTGGGCGCTGCTGCTCCTGATCGCCTGGGGCCTGGCCCGCACCTTGCCCGAGCTTTCCGAGCATGGCATGGACGCGCTGCGCGACGCGACGATCTGGGGGTACAGTGCCTTCGCCTTCATCGTCTGCGGGGCCATCCTGGCCCAGCCTTCCCGGTTGACGGCCCTCTTGCGCCGCTACCGCCAGTTTTGCCTGATCTTCCCCGCCTGCGTGCCGGTGGTGTGGTTCGTCTCCCAGTTCTTTGCGGAGTCTCTCCCGCGCTGGCCCTGGGCCGACGTGCCCGTCGTCGTGGCCAAGGGGGGTGACGTCCAGGTGCATCTCGCGGGCGTTCTGGCGTTCGGGGTCGCCGGCCTCGGCGGCGGCATCGGCCTTCTTCGCCTCGGGATGCTGGCTTCCGGCGTCGTCCTGGTGGGGACCTTCGACCGGGCGGGCCTCTTCTCCTTCCTGGCGGTTTTCGCGGTCTGCTTCCTCCACAAACCGTCCGACCGCTCGCTGTGGCGCCTGATCGGGCTGGGGGCCTGCGCGCTGGTGCTCCTCGCGGCGACTGGCCTGCGCGTCCAGATGCCGGGCAGGGAGAGGGAAATCTCGGCCGACCAATTCATTGCCAATTTGGGGAGCGTCGGAGGCGCCACGCGCACCGGCGATCTCGACGAAACCAAGGAATGGCGCCTGCAATGGTGGGGCGACATTCTCGACTACGTGGTCCACGGGAAGTACTTCTGGGCCGGCAAGGGCTTCGGCATCAACCTGGCGGTGGACGACGGCTATGCCGTCCTCGGAGAGCCGACGTTGCGCAGCCCGCACAACGGCCACCTGACGATGCTGGCCCGCGCCGGCGTGCCCGGCCTCGCCCTGTGGGTGCTCGTTCAGGCGGCGTGGGCCTGCGCTCTCCTGGGCGCTTACGTTCGCAGCCGCCAACGGGGCGAGCGCCACTGGCCGGAGCTGTTCCTGTTCCTGCTGGCGTACTGGATGGCTTTCCTGATCAACGCGAGCTTCGACGTCTTCCTGGAGGGGCCGATGGGCGGCATCTGGTTCTGGACGGTTTACGGCGTCGGCCTGGCGACGCTGTGGCTCTACCGGCACTCGCCGGAGGCCCTTCAATGGGACGCGATCGCGGGCCCGGTCGAGGGAATCGCGGCCGAGCCCGCGACGGCCGCGTCAGGAATGGAGGCAGGCACCCGCCATGCGATCTAGTGGGACGATTTCGGTCTTGAACGTCGGGCAAGACAACCTCTTTGCGGGGCTGCCCGCCTGCGCCGTCGAGCACGTGCCGACGGGGGCGACGATCACGCCCTTCGGCCCCCGGCGCGGGGGCGCCTTGCGCCGCGTCCCCGCGATCCTGGCGGGGGCCTGCTCGGGAAAATACGACCTGATCGTGCTCCCGGCCGTCGATTTCCGTTGGGCGCACGACAGTTCGACCGTCAAACGCGCCGTGCGTTCCACCGTCTCTCACGTTACGCGCCTCCGGCCGATCGGCGCCTGCGTCAACCGCCTGCTTTCTCGGCGGGGGGCCCGGGTCATCGTCCTCGACCGTTACGACTCGCACGAAGCGCTGGTGGACTACCTCGCGCGCGTCCGGTGCGCCCGGTACTATTTCAAAACGAACCTCCGGGAAGCGGACGACAACCGGCTTTACGAAACCGGAACTGCCGGGGGGTGTCGCTTCAAGCACCTCCCTTACTGGGTCGCGATCGAGAACTACCGGGTGCCGTTTCAGCCCGAAAAGGAGATCGACGTCTTCTTCGCCGGGGCGGTGAACTCCGAACAGCGGCGCGCCGCGATCGACGCGGTGCGGCAGTTGGGCGCCGAAGGCCACCGGGTCAAGATCGTGGAGGGGCACCTGCCGTTCGCGGAGTACCTCGCGCTCATGTCGCGTTCGTGGCTCACCCTCTCGCCGCAAGGGTACGGGTACAACGGCTTCCGCCATTACGAGTCGATGCTGGTGGGGTCGGTCCCCTTGATCAACGTTTCCGACCCTCCCATCGTCAACGACTTCCGCCACGGACACAACTGCTTCCTGTATTCCCCGGCGAGGGGGGACGTAAACCAGGTCATCAAAGACGCCTTGAGCGACAAACCCAGGCTGCTGCAAATTGCCGCGGGGCTCCGCGAGTTCGTCGTCGCCCGGCATTCGATGCAGGCAGTCGGCAGGTATCTGTTGCGCGAGGCCCTGGAGGGCCACGCCGGAAGGGAGGGGGCCCCATGAAGCCCGTCGCACAAATCACCACGAGCTGGGACGACGGCCATCCGCTGGACCTGCGCGTGGCCGAGTTGCTGGCGAAGTACGGGCTGCCGGGCACCTTCTACGTGCCGAGGGCGGCGGAGAACGCGACGATGACCGCCGCCCAGCTTCGAGAACTGAGCGGCGCGTTCGAGATCGGGGCGCACACGCTCCACCACGTGGTCCTCGACGACGCGACAGACGAGCAGGCCCGGCAAGAGATCGCCGAGTCCAGGTCCTGGGCCCAGGACGTCACCGGCTTGCCGTGCCCGATGTTTTGCCCCCCGAAGGGGAAGTTCTCGCGACGCCATCTGGAAATGATCCGGGAGGCCGGCTACGGCGGCGTGCGAACCGTGGAGCTGTTGTCGCTCGATTTCCCGCGCCGGAACGGCGGCCTTGCCCTGATGCCGACTACCGTCCAGGCCCACCCGCACGGTTGGCTCGCCTACGGCAGGAACGCGCTCCGGCGCGGGGCCCTCCGCAACCTGTGGTCGCTCGTCTCGCTCGGCCGATCGACGGACTGGGCGCACCGGGCCCGGTCGCTGATGGGGCGCGCCCTCGGGCGCGGCGGAGTGTTCCACCTGTGGGGCCACTCCTGGGAACTGCAACAGACCGGCCAGTGGCAGCGCCTGGAGGAAGTCCTGCGCTTCCTGGGCCAGTTCACGAGCCAGGCGGCCGCGCTCACGAACGGCCAGATTTGCCGGGCCGCCCCGGCGGAGGCGTTGCGATGAAAGTCCTGGTCGCGCACAACTTCTACCAGCAGCCCGGCGGCGAAGACCCGTGCTTCGCAGCCGAGGTCGCCATGCTCCAGGACAACGGGCACGAGGTGATCCAATACTGTCTGCACAACGACGCGATCCACGCGATGGGCCGCTTGCAGGTGGCGTTGCGCACGGTCTGGAGCCGGCCGGCGCACCGCGACCTGTGCAAGTTGCTCCGCGCCGTGCGGCCGGACGTCGTGCATTTCCACAACACGTTTCCCCTGATCTCCCCGGCCGCCTACTACGCCGCGCGGTCCGAAAAAGTCCCCGTGGTCCAGACGCTGCACAATTTCCGCCTCCTCTGCCCCAACGCCCTGTTCTTCCGCGAGGGCAAGGTCTGCGAGGACTGCCTCGGC
The DNA here is from genome assembly GCA_038239195.1 of Gemmatales bacterium. Lineage (GTDB taxonomy): Bacteria > Planctomycetota > Planctomycetia > Gemmatales > Gemmataceae > JBBSEZ01. The sequence goes on along the minus strand of JBBSEZ010000016.1, from coordinate 11,642 downwards.
AAGTCGGTCCCCTGGCCGGGCGTCGTCCACAAGTGCTACCGCGACAGTCGGGCGGCCAGCGCGACCGTCGCGGCCATGGTGACGACGCACCGCGCGCTGGGCACCTGGCGACAGGCCGTCCACACGTACGTCGCCCTCACCGAGTTCAGCCGGCGGAAGTTCATCGAAGGGGGGCTGCCCGCGGACAAGATCGTCGTCAAGCCGAACTTCGTCTACCCGGGCCCGGGACCGGGCGGTGGGACGGGAGGCTACGCGGTGTTCGTGGGCAGGCTGTCGCCCGAGAAGGGGGCCGAGACGTTGCTGGCGGCCTGGCGGAGCCTGGGCGGCACGGTGCCGCTCAAGATCGTCGGCGACGGCCCCCTGGCGGGGGCGGTGGCGGAGGCCGCGGCAAAGGATGCCGCGATCCAGTGGCTGGGCCGCAAGCCGCTCGACGCCGTTTACGAGCTGATCGGCGAGGCGGCGTTCCTGGTGCTGCCGTCGCAGTGTTACGAGAACTTCCCCCGGGTGGTCGTCGAGGCCTTCGCCAAGGGCACGCCGGTCATCGCCTCCAAATTGGGGGCGATGGCCGAGGTGGTGGAACACGGCCGCACGGGGCTGCACTTCGAGCCGGGCAGCGCCGCCGATCTGGCCTCGAAGGCCCAGCACCTGCTGGGCAGCCCGCTGGAACGGGCCCGGATGCGCCAGGCCTGCCGGCAGGAGTATGACCGGAAATACACCCAGCAGTCCAACATCCGCGCCCTGACCGCAATCTACGAGCGGGCCGTTGGCGGTGGACTGCGGAGCGGCCCGGCTGTTCCCGGGGGCGCCGGGCCGAACGGCAACGCCTGAGGATCGCAATCGTGCATCGGACGTCGAACCAAACCGTAACCGCATTTGGGAGAATCGCAGTGAAAGATGACTTGATCGTTGTGGCGGGCGCCGGCGGCTTCATCGGCGGGCACCTGGTCGCCGACCTGCTTCGCCAGGGCCACGCGAACGTCCGGGCCGTGGACGTCAAGCCGGTCGAGGAGTGGTATCAGGTCTTCGGCGAGGCGGAGAACGTCTGCGCCGACCTCAAGGACAGGGACAACTGCCTGAACGCCTGCCGGGAGGCAGCCGAGGTCTACAACCTCGCGGCGGACATGGGGGGGATGGGCTTCATCGAGAACAACAAGGCCCTGTGCATGCTGTCGGTCCTCATCAACACGCACTTGCTGATGGCGGCCAAGGAGATGGGCGTGTCGCGCTACTTCTACGCCAGCTCGGCCTGCGTCTACAACGCCGACAAGCAGCGCAGCGCCGACGTCGTGCCCCTGAAGGAGGAGGACGCCTACCCCGCCCTGCCCGAGGACGGCTATGGCTGGGAGAAGCTGTTCGGCGAGCGCATGTGCCGGCACTTCGCCGAGGACTTCGGGCTGGTGACGCGCTGCGCCCGCTTCCACAACGTCTATGGCCCCCACGGCACCTGGGAAGGCGGGCGGGAGAAGGCCCCGGCCGCCGTGTGCCGCAAGGTCCTCGAGGCCCTGGCCACGGGGCGCCACGAGATCGAGATCTGGGGGGACGGCAACCAGACGCGCAGCTTCACCTACATCGACGACTGCGTCTACGGGATTGGCCGGATCATGGAGGGCCGGATCGAGGAGCCGATCAACCTCGGCTCCAGCGAACTGGTGACGATCAACGGCCTGGTGGACGTCGTCGAGGACGTCGCCGGCATCAAGCTCGCGCGCAAGTACAACCTCGGCGCCCCCAAGGGCGTCAACGGCCGCAACAGCGACAACGCCAAGGTCCGGCACTACCTCGGCTGGGAGCCGAGCACCCGGCTGCGGGCCGGGATGGAGAAGACCTACGCGTGGATCGACGGCGAGCTCCGGGCCAGGTCCCAGGCCAAGGCTGCCCGGGACGTCTCCCTGCAGCTGGTCTGAGCGAGAAAAGACGGGAGCGCGGCGCGCCGATCAATCGCCCCGGAGGGCCTCACGATGCTGGACGTAGCTGGAACGAAAGCGGGAGAAGGAGAGGTGGGAGAGAGGCGCCGCCCGGTCTCCTGGCCTCGCAAGGTGGACTTGTTCGGGGTGGGGATCAGCGTGACGACCTGCGAGGAGGCCGTCAAGGTCATCCTTCGGGCCGCTCGGCAGGGCGCCTCGGGCGTCGTGGCGTGCCAGGCCGTGCATGCGGTGGTCACCGCCAGCCAGAGCCCGGCGCTCCGGGACATGGTGAACGCGTTCGACTTGGTGACGCCCGACGGACAGCCGGTGCGCTGGGCGTTGAACCTGCTCCATCGGGCGCGGCTGCGCGAGCGCGTCTACGGCCCGGACCTGATGCTGAGGCTCTGCCGGGAAGCGGCCGCGGCGGGGGCCCCCGTCTACCTCTACGGGGGGGGGCCGGACGTCGTGGTGAAGCTTCGCGACAACCTCCTCCGCACGTGCCCGAACCTGGAAATCGCCGGCTGGGAGGCCCCCCCCTTCCGCGCCTTGACGGCGGAGGAGGACCGGGCCGTCGTCGAGAGGATCAACGGCAGCGGCGCGCGGCTGGTCTTCATCGGGCTGGGTTGTCCGAAGCAGGACGTGTTCGCCTACGAGCACCGCCACGCCATCCACGCGGTCCAGTTGTGCGTCGGCGCCGCCTTCGATTTCCACGCGGGCGCCAAGAAGATGGCGCCGCGCTGGATGCAGCGGCACGGCCTGGAGTGGCTTTATCGGCTCTGCCAGGAGCCGGGCCGGCTCTGGAAGCGCTATCTGATCACCAACACCCTCTTCCTGGGGAAGCTGGGGCTGGCACTCCTCCAGCCGCGTTGCTCGGCCCCCGCAGAGAAAGCGCGCGGCGCGCAGGGGTCGCCGGACAGGCTTCAGGGGGAAGTGGCAGGGCGCAACTGATTGGCCGGGCGTTGGCCCTCGGACGGCGAACGAGCCGTCCGAGCCCGGTTTGACAGCTATCCACGCACGACCTAGGGTTGGTCAGGCCCATCCGCCGAGGAACCTCACGAACGGCTCCCTGGTGTCTGGGCTCGTCAGGCCTGCCCCCCTGCCGCTCGGCGCTCCGGTGGAGCGGCCCGGCGGGCCCGCCCGGAACGTCCTTTCTCCTTGGAGGTGAAGTATGAGCGACCGCCCGGTTATGACACAGAACCGGCGCGCGGCGCGCCGCAAGGCCCCAAGGGGGGCACGAAGGCCCGCTGCTCCCGGGGCGCCCTCGGGCTGGGCGCCAACCTGGCCGTCGCCGTCCTCGACGTGTCCGAGACCGGCGCCCGTCTGGTGCTGAAGGCAGACCTGCCCAAAGGCCAGGAGGTCGAGCTCGCCCTCGAAAACGTCGGCGGCCGAGCTGTGAAGGGCCTGGCCGAGATCGTCTGGTCGGTGGCGCTGGCCGACGGCAACTTTTGCGTCGGCGCCCACTTCCACAAGTTCATCAGCTACACCGACCTCACCTCCCTGGTGAAGTCGTAGGACGAGCCCCCTGGAGGCAGCGCCACAGGGGCAGGCTGGTCGATACGGGCATCTCGCTGAGCCGCACAATGGAGGCCCTCGTGGACCGCGCTACCCACCTCGACCGTCTGCGCCAGAGCCGACTGCTCGACGAAGAACAGTTCCGGCAGGCCGAGGCCCTTCCGGGCGCCACCGCCGGCGCCCTCTCCGACGCCCTGATCGACGGCGGGCTCCTGACGCCGTTCCAGGCCCACAGCCTGGAGCGGGGCGAGCCGCGCCACCTTGTCCTGGGGCCGTATCACATCCAGGACGAACTTGGCCGCGGCGGCATGGGCCGCGTCTACAAGGCGCTGCACACCGTCATGGGCCGCGTCGTCGCGCTCAAGGTCATCGCCCCGGAACGGCTGGACAGCCCGACCGCCCTCGACTGGTTCCGGCGCGAGGTGCGCACGCTGACGCGCCTGCAACACCCCAACGTCGTGATGGCCTTCGACGCCAACGAGGCGGAGGGGCTGCACTTCCTGGTGATGGAGCACGTCGAGGGGAGCAGCCTCGACGCGGTGGTGCGCCGGCAGGGCCCTTTGCCCTGGGCACAGGCCTGCGAGGTGATGCGCCAGGCCGCCCTCGGCTTGCAGCACGCCCACGAGAAGGGCATGGTCCATCGGGACGTCAAGCCGGCCAACCTGCTGCTCCCCACGCGCCCCACGGGGGAACTGCCCACCGACCCGTGGCTGAGCGCCTCCGACAAGGGCCCCGGCGCGGCCGCCCCGCCCGCGGTGAAGATCGTCGATTTCGGCCTGGCGCGCTTGCAGGACGGCGGCGCGACGCTGGCGGGGGGAGACGGTTTCTTCGGCACGCCCGACTACGTGGCGCCGGAGCAGTGCCGCGACGTTCATGCGGCCGACGTCCGCTCGGACCTCTACAGCCTCGGCTGCACGTTCTACTTCGCGCTGACCGGGCGCCCGCCGTTTCCCGGCGAGACGGCCATGGACAAGTTGCTGGCCCACCTGTCGGACGACGCGCCTTCGGTGCTGGAGTTGGCCCCCGAAGTGCCCCCTGTCGTCGCCGGGATCGTCGCGCGCCTGATGGCCAAAGACCCGGGCGACCGCTTCCAAACGCCCGCCGAACTGGCACGCGCCCTCGCTCCTCTCGGCGCGCCGGACACGACGCGCCCGCAGGTTTTCGTCCTCGAACCGCTCGGCGCCGCAGTCGGCGCCGCCGAGGGCACCAGGCCTTCGACGCCGGCCCCGTTCGGCGGGCGCGGGCGCGGGGAGGAACAGGTCTGGGCATCGGAGGGTGGCCTCGGGCCCTCCGCGCCCGAGAACGACTTCCCCAACGAGGCCGCGCCCCTGGTGGAGACGGTGTTTCCGCACCCGCCTGCCCCTCGAGACGCGGCGGCCTTGCGCCGCTCCTGGTGTCGCTGGCGCGACGTCCTCGAGGCGCTGGAGCGCGGGGCAGGGCTGCCGCTGCAAGAGGCCGAATACCGCTCGCTTTACGCGGAAGTCCTCGCGGGCTGCGCCGACCAGGCGGTCGGGGGCCCGCCCGAGCGGCGGGCGGCGCTGACGCGGTTGGAGGGGCTGGTGCGCCCTTGGGTGACCCTGACCTCGCTGGTGCGGGCCGACCCCGCGATTCGGGCCTCCTTGCTCGAGCAATGCCGCGAGGTAGAGCTCGTGCTGGGGCTGGGAGGGCCCAGCGCGTCCTGGGCGCCGGCGCTGCTCGTGCTCGCCCTGGGGGCGGTGCTGATGATGGCCCTCTTGTGGCCCTGGGGGGAGACGTTGCCGACGCCCCAGGTGGTGCGGCCGTTGCTGGCGTCGGTGCGCGCCAATTCGAAGCTATGGGCGGCGTTTCTCGGCCCGCCCGTGGTGATCCTGGGCGCGATGTATTTTATGGTGCGCCGGCGTGCGACCGCGTGAGGCCGAAATCGTATAATCTCCTTCACGCCCTCACCACCGCGCCTCTCCCCGAGGAAGTCATGCGCGCCAACCCGGTCAAGCAAGCGTTGAAAGCCGGCCAGCCGTCGGTCGGCACCTGGCTGTCGCTGGGCAGCATCACGGCGGCGCGGTTCCTGGCGCGCTCCGGGTTCGCCTGGCTCACCGTGGACGTCGAGCACAGCCTCGTCGATTGGGAGACGGCCACCCACATGTTCGCCAGCATCGCCGACGCCGGCTGCGTCGCCCTGGCGCGCGTGCCCGCCAACCGCCACGATCACATCAAGCGCGTGCTCGACAACGGCGCGCACGGCATCGTCGTGCCCATGGTCAACACCCGCCAGGAGGCCCTCGACGCCGTCGCGGCCGCGAAGTATCCGCCCGCCGGCAATCGCAGCGTCGGCGGCAGCGTTCACGCGCTCAACTTCCGCGCCACGCCCGCCGACTACTACGCCCGCGCCAACGACGAGCTCCTCGTCGTCTTGCAGTGCGAACACGTCCAGGCCGTCGAGGACGCCGACGCCATCTTCTCGGTGCCCGGCATCGACGCCATTTTCGTCGGCCCCAACGACCTCGCCGCCAGCATGCGCAGCAAGGACGGCAAGCCCCCCAGCGGGGAGGCGATGGCTCAGGCCCTGAAGCGCATCCTCGCCGCCTGCAAGAAGAACCACGTTCCCGCGGGGATTCACTGCTTCTCCGCCGAGGAGGCGCGCGGCCGCATCGAGGAAGGTTGGCAGTTCCTCGCAGTCGGCAGCGAATTGCGCATGATGATGGACGGCGCCGGCGACGTGGTGCGACAACTCGGGCTGGCGACGCAGGGCGACGTGGCGCGCTATTGAACGCTGGCTCAACGAGCCTTATTTCTTCGCCTCGGTGCCGACCAGGATCAGGAGCGCCAGTGGCTTCTTGCTGTCGGGGGGCATCTTCTTGTCCGGGGCCGATTCCGCCTCTTTTTCCTTGTCCTTGCCCTTGCCCTTGCCTTTGCCCTTGGGGCGCAGCTTGATCTTGACGCCGACCTGGACCAGGACGGCGCGGCCCTTTTCGAGGGAATCGCGCTCCGCCTGGTAGCCGGGCAACTTCGAGGCCCCCTTCAATTCCTTCAGTTCCTTCGCGGTATAGCGCTTGATGTTGCCCTTGTCGTCGAACACTTCGGGAGGCATCGCCGTGCGAATTTTGCTGTCGTCCTCGAGGCGCAGCACGATCTTCTGCTGCACCTCCTTGATCTTGAACAGGTTCGCTTCCTTCGCCTGGAGCGCCATCGCGTCGCGATAGAGTTGCGCGAACTGCTGCTGCCGCTGGGCGGGGTTGCGGTTGCGCATAATCGCCTGCTGGCGCTGGGCCAGCTGCTGCGCCTGGCGGAGATAGTCGGCCTGCGCGGCGACGTTTGGCTCCAGCAGGCGGACGACGTAGCGCACCGCGATCTCGCCGTCCGTCTCGTTCACCGCGTCCAGGGTGCCGAGGATGGTGCCGAGCTGGACCAGTCTCTCGGTCTTCTCGGCGGGGGGCTGCTTGTCGGTTGTCTTTTCGGAGCTCTTCTCGCTCTTCTCGATCTTCTCGTCGGCGGCAACCAACGGCAACGCCAGGGCGAGGAAGACCAAGGCGCCCGGGAGGGAAACGCGCAGAGCGGGAGCGAAGCGCATGGGTCGCACCTTGGCGAGGAAGAGGCGCCTGGCTCGTTGCGGAGGCCAGGCGCCCTCGACAGGCAGGGAGACGAGCTTACCGCTTCCCCTTCTTCGGCGGGGGGGCCCACGCCGGGTCGTGCAGGATCATGACCGAGGAAATCTGGGGCAGGTTCTCGGCGAGCAAATCGAGGTCTTCCTTGTCGAGTTTGCCCTTTTTGGGCCGGACCTTCGGCACGTCCTTCTTCTTGACGAGCTGGACGTGGATGAACTGTTCGGTCTGGATGTCGCCGAACTCGGCCTCGTAGCCCTTTTTCTTGGGGTCGGGGCCCTTGAGCTTGGCCAGTTCTTTTCTCGTCAGCTTCTTGGGGTTGCCCTTCTCGTCGAAGTCCGGCTTCGGCATCTTGGTGCGCACCTCGACCTCGTCGATGGCCGTCAGCTCGAGGTCCTTCGTCTTGTACTCCGTCTGAATGATGTTGGCCTGATGCTGGAGCATCTGAAGTTGCGCCGTACGCATGGCATTGTAGTCCGGCGGGCGCTTGTACATGGCCGCGGTGTACTGCTGCTGCGCCTGGGCATACCCGGTGATGGCCCCCTGATTGTACTTCTGGACGGGGTAGGTCACGGTGATCCGGATGCCCTTTTTGGTTTCGTAGACGGCGGCCACCTTGCCGACGAGTTGGCCCGCCTTGGCCATTTTCTCCGAGGTGGAGCCTTCCTTCTCCTTGCCGACCTTTTTTTGCGCCTCGACCAGCGGCGCGCTCGAGAAGAGCACGACCACGCCGAGGAACGCAACAACCCCAAAGTAACGACGCATCGCTGGGTCTCCCTGCCTCTGGCTAGCACTTCCCCGCTTGGTAGTGTACCCTGGCCTGGCAAGAAGAACAAACGAAAAAACCTCGCAACGGTTGTCACCCGCCCGGCGCCACGCGCCGGTAGGCCCCTCGATTCTCCTCCGCGAGCCGCCGTAGAAGATTGTCGTCGTCGCGTCCTCTCTGCGCCCGGCTCAGTTCGAGGACGTGGACGATCGTTCGCCCCCGGTTGAAGCGCGTGGCATCGCGCACCTCGGCAGGGGTGAGGTCGTCGGCATCGGTGACGAAGTAGAGCACCTCGGGGCGCAATGCCAACCCGCAGCGCAGCGCCCGGCCGTGATCGGTGCTGCCGCTCGGCTGCACGTCCTCCAGCAGTCGGCCCGCCAGTTCGACGTTGCCCGCGCCGGCCGGGACGAGCCCGCTCGGGGCGGCGATCAACAACTCGGCCCCGCGGTTGTAGGGCACCACCTGAAAGTTGGTCGTCGGGGCCAGCCGGCGCAGGCTGGCCCGCAGTTCCCGCCGGGCGGCCTCGAGGGCACCGGACGGCCCCATGCTGAGCGAGCGATCGAGGACGTAGACGACGCTCCGCACCTGCGCCCCCACGGGGAACAGGCCGGGCCCACCAGCGCCCCCCGCCCCCGGAGAGAGCGCGGGGCCGCCAAGCAAGGTTGACGGCGCCGCACCGGGGGCTTCGGTGCCGTGGCGATCGGGGAACGCGAGCGTCGCCCCCTCCAGCTCCGGCGCCGGTCGCACGCGCGGCTCGACGTCCACGGGAATGCCTTCGTCCGACGAGGTGGGCGCCGGCGCCGATTCCTCCGGTGGCAGGGCCCCGATCCGGAGGGGGAGCGCCGCTTCGACGACTTCGGTGTCGAGCGCGTTTCGCTCGGGGAGTGCCCCCGGCAGGAGGAGGAGCAACCCAACGAGCGCGCCGTGGGCGATCAGAGACAGAACGAGGGGGAGCGCGAGGCGTGATGCGAGCATGGGCCCTTCCCAATTTTCTCAAGGGAGGAGAGGGAGGGGGCCGATAACGCACGTGTCGAGAAGAGGGTGGCGAACCGCAATCCCAGCATCCCCAACGTACCCGCGAGAAACGTGCGGTTGAGGCCCCCGCCTCGACTTGGGCGGTGGTGCAAGGCTGCGCCACCGCCCTTTTTTCGTGCGCCGTGCCTGGGATGCGGGGGCTATAGCATCGCCGGCGGGTTGGAACAAGGGGAGGTTTTCTGCCCGTCGTGCAGGCGGCTTGCCTGTCCAATCCTCCTCTGTGCGTGAAGCCCACTCCCAGGCCGGCCAGCGAGCCGCCTGCCCCACGACTGCCCTCCCGGAAATTGGCCCCACCCCGGAGCGGGCCCGCCAAGCGGGGCCCGACCCCGCTGTCGCCCCGGCCCTCTCTGGCCGAGCGCGGCTGGCTCCCAGAGGTGGGCGCGGTCGGGGACACCGCCGCCCTTCTCGACGGCTGGGCACGCACGGGGGCCTTGACTGGCCCGGCCGGATGGCAGAATCGGTTGCCGGACCGAATCGCGGGCCTGGCGTGGCGCCGACTTCGTTCTCAGAGATTGGGCCCGTCCGACGGCGGGGGGCCCGGGGCCGCGCCGGGGGGCTCGGCCAACTCTTCCTCGGTCTTGCCGGGGGCAACGGCGAGGCGGAGCAGGTCGGCGATGGAGCGGATGGCGTGGGGGGTGGCGAGGTAGCTGATGCCGCGATGCAGGTGGAGGCGGAACTGGCGGGCCCGCGTCGTCGCCATGACGCCGGCGCTCGCGGAGGCCGAACAGGGCGACCTCTCCGACGAGGAGCGCTACCTCGCCCGCCACGTGCAAGTCAGCTTTCCCCAGGGCGGACGACGTCGAGTATGCCGACGCGCTGCGCCCGCTCGACACCATCGAGGAGGTTCCGGCCCCCCTCAGATTGCGCTGCCGTGACGGGCGAGGGTGGGGCGCGCCAACGCCGGGTCGGTGCCTGGTTTCCCTCGGGAGGGTTGGCAACGTCTGTCGGAACAAATTGCCGCCGACTACCGACAGCGCGACCTGGGCTGCCGTCGCCGGTTCGGCGGTCCGCCGACCTCGATCGCATCACCGCCCCAAGCCTCACGCGCAGGGGAGAAACAACCCAAGGCCGAAATGCGACGCATGTCCGAGGCAGATTGGGCCGCGAACATCTGCCTCGAACTCCAGCCGGACCCCCCCCGCCGCCCGACGGAAGCCGTCGTCGCCGGCTTTCTTCCGCCGGGCACGCCGGAAGGCCGGGACTCGCGTCCTTCGAGCGTCGCCCGTCCGGATCCCATTCAATACATTCACCTCGGGCAACGCCAGGTGATTCGCCTGCCGCTGAATCCAGCGTGCCAGTTCCTCGTTCAGTACCCGCCCGGCAAACTCGGGTCTCCCATCGATGCCCCGGCAGGTTTGCTGGTCTTTCTTCTGCCCGCGCGTCTTGACGTGGCGCGAGACCACAAACGGGGTCGCGGACTCCCACACTTGCGCAGGACCGAACAACTACTGTTTGCGCGGAGGTAAGAACAGGCCCAGACCGAAGTGGCTGGAATGGCCGAGACATAGCGGGCCGGAAACAGGCTCGGGGAACACGATCTGGAACCCGCTAGCGGCTCGCCGGCCCCCATCGTCCGAGCTCTTGCCGCGGAACCGTTTGAACTGGAGAGGCCGGAGGCGCGGGACCGCCATCCTGTTGTCCAGAAGCGGGGCCACGGAGCCCGGAGCGGGCACCTCCGGCCTTCGTTGGCGGAGCCGGTCAATCTCTTCCTCCAGAACGCACTGAACAAAGACCTCGCGCCGATCCGGCCGGAACAGCTCGGGATCGTCCCGCTTCCTGCCCCTCTTTTTCAGATGGCGCGTCACAACGAAAGGCGTTTCCGACACCCAGCAGGCATGAGGCCGCAAGAAGTCGGACGTGAAATCGCCTGGGGCCCCCAACCCGACAAGCATCAGTTGTAATTCGTCACCCTCCCCGAGCTTGACCTTCCGCACTCCGTTCAGGGCGGACACCTCCAGTTCGCCGAAGCCGTTCGTTGCCAGAACGGTAACGTGGTCCAGCCGGCCATCTCCGTCTTCATCGATCGGCAGGAAGTAGGCATGACCGTGGCTGGGTAGCCGGTTCCCCTCCTTGTCCTTCCCGGACAAAACGCAAGAATAGTGGCCCCGCAGTCCACGAAGAATTTGATGGCGCACTGCCTCGGCGACGGGGAGGGTCTCGGCGACGAGCGGCAATACCGCACCGTCGAGCAGGAATCGGGCTACGGTGTGGTTCGGCCGAGGGGCCCTGCTCGTCTTCGCTGGAGCGATGCTCGGTTCGTGGGGGCGAGTGTAGTTCACCCACCTCGCGCCCGGAACGGTCGGCCACTTCTTCTCGTGGAGTGTCTCCGTGTCCAGACAGAGGTGCCAGGGAGGGCAATCGAACAGGAAATCGGCCGGGTTGATCTTCCCCTTCGCCAGCTTCTTTGGGTCGTGGGTCGGGTAATGTTCGCTCCCAAACACCGTATCCGGGTTCGGACAGAACACGGGGACGGGGCTCGAGCCCGAAACCGTCGGAACACAGTTCCATTCCAAACTGCCGTCGAACAGCTCGGCATGAACCCACCCCTCAGCTCGGCCGAATGAGGTCAGGTTGCCGAGCAGGTTCGCCAATGCGGATCGGTCGTCGGCGGTCAGTTCCGCATCCGGCCAGCCGACGAACAGTGGATCGAGGCGGCTGACGACGACGAACGTGTCGAACACGATCGATGGATCACCCTGGAACTTGCGAGACTCAGCGCTAATCCCTCCCAGAATTCGGGGCACTATCCGGGCCCGTCTTGGGGTTAGATGGGGGGTCGGCGGTTGGTGGCGGGGCGCACAAGGGCCGTCGGCCCATGCGATCCAGGCGGAGGCGGAGGAAGCGGTC
>JBBSEZ010000015.1:0-48335 GCA_038239195.1 Gemmatales bacterium | reverse complement strand
TTGTGTGTTTCACCCCCCCCCCGGGGGGGCGCCGCCCGGGAACCATGACCTGCACAAAACAAAAACAACAAGGCCGATAACACCCCCCCGCACTCCAAATCCTCCTCACGCCGCGTACAGCAGTTCCTGCAACCTGCTCACCGCCTCCATCAACTTCTCCGCCCCGCCAAACTTCCCCGCGATCTCCACGACGTTCCCGTGCCCCGAGATCGGCGGCACCTCCAGCACCTCGGGGAACGCGAACTGCTCCGCCCCGTGCTCGGCGTACTTCTCCAGCAGGTCGTGCAAGATCCCGCGCGCCTCGGGGCCGTACTGGTCGAAGAAGTCCTTGCGGTCCTTGCGCACCCGCTCGGCCCGCTCGCGCCGCGTCCGCAGAGGGGCATTGTAAGCGACGTGGCAGAGCAAGTCGAACACGTCCGCGTCGGGCCGGCCCGCGCTGGCCGCCAGCTCCCGGAAGTCGATGCCCCGCTCCTCCAACATCTCGACCACCGCCGAGCGCTGCGCAAAGTCCGACCACTTGCCGCGAAGGTCTTCTGGATCGGTGTAGAGCGTCCGCACCGTCTCGCCGGCGTACTGCGTGATCTGCACCGTGCGCAGCTTCGAGCCGTCCGCGTCGAGGTCGTACGTCACCTCCGTGTCGATGCCCACCTTCCCGCCGTGGACGTAGAACTTCCGCGGCAGGTGTTCCTCGTCGTCGTACTCCGGCAGGCTCACTTCCGGGGGCGCCTCTTCCTGCTCGAGCTGCTCGCTGTCCTCGACGGTCTGGCCCTGCTCGTCGATCTCCTCGACGGTGACGCAGGCGGGCTCGCCATCGAAGTCGGGGTCGGCGAACTTTCGCGTGGCAGCGCCCGTGTAGTCGAGGATGTTGAAGAACAGCTTCCCCTTGTCCTCGCGCACGCGCGTTCCCCGCCCGATGATCTGCTTGAACTCGCTCATGGAGCCGATCACGCGCACGATCACCACGTTCTGGCAGGTCGGCGCGTCCACGCCCGTCGTCAGCAACTGCGAGGTTGTCAGGATGACCGGGGAGCGCTCCTCGGGGTCTTGAAAGCGGCCCAGGTGGCCACGGCCAACGTCGCCTTCGTCGGAGGTCACCCGGCAGACGTAATCGGGGTGGGCCTTGACCAGGTCGGCGTTGAGGTTGTTGAGCGCCTGCCGCATCTGGTCGGCGTGTTCCTGATCGACGCAAAAGACGATGGTCTTGCCGAAGCGGTCCGTCTTCTTGAGGAAGTTGGTCAGGTGCAGGGCGATGGCTTCCGTGCGGGCCCGCAGCGAGACGACGCGCTCGAAGTCGGGCGTGTGGTATTCGCCGTCGGGCACCTCGCGGTCGTAGACGTCCTTCTGTCCCCGGTTGGGCCGCCACCCGGCCGCGTCGTAGGTCGTCAGCACCCGGTGGACGCGGTAGGGCGCGAGGAAGCCGTCGTCGATGCCCTGCTTGAGGCTGTAGGTGTAAAGCGGATCGCCGAAGTAGCAGTAGGTGTCGCGGTTGTCCTCGCGGAGGGGCGTGGCGGTCATGCCGAGCTGGAAGGCGGGCTCAAACCATTCGAGGACCTCGCGCCAGTTGCTCTCGTCGCGGGCGCTGCCGCGGTGGCACTCGTCCACCACGATGAGGTCGAAGAAGTCGGGGGCGTACTGGCGGTAGAGCCCGGGGCGGCGCTCGTCCTCGGCGATGGACTGGTAGAGGGCGAAGTACATCTCGCGGCTCTTGACCGCCTCGCCGTTCTCGATCTTCCAGCGGGCGTCGCCGAACGGGGAGAACGTCTTGTCTTTGGGATCGTCCACCAGCACGTTGCGGTCAGCCAGGAAGAGGATGCGCGGCTTGCGCGGCTCGCCCCGGGCGTTCCAGCCCGCCGACCAGAGCTTCCAGCAAATCTGAAAGGCGACGATGGTCTTGCCGGTGCCGGTCGCCATCGTGAGCAGGCCGCGGCGCTTTCCGCCGACGAGGGCCTCGACGGCGCGGTTGATGGCGATCTTCTGGTAGTAGCGCGGCTCCTTGCCCGGCTGGTGGGAGAACGGGGCGAGGAGGGCGTTGGTGGTGGCGGTCGTCAGGCCCATCCCGGCTTGATAGCGGGCCCACAGTTCGTCGGGCGTGGGGAATGCCTCGATGGGCCGTTCGAGGCCGGCGAAGAAATCGTGTTCGAGGATTTCGCGGCCGTTGGTGGCGTAGGCGAACTTGAGGCCGAGGATGGTGGCGTAGTCCTTGGCCTGCTGCATCCCGCTGCCGGCGGGGTGGCGGTCCGACTTGGCCTCGACCACGGCGAGGGTGACGTCGCGGGTATAGCGCAAGAGGAAGTCGGAACGCTTCTTCTTGAGCCGGCGCAGCTTGCCGCCCTGGGCGACGATCCGGCCGTCGGTGAACGGCGTCTGCTCGTTGTACGAGTGCGGCGCGGCGTCCCAGCCCGCAACTTCGAGCTTCGGCCGGACCAACTTGCGACAGGTGTCGGCTTCGTTCATGGGTGACTCTTGGGGCCCTTCTCCGGTCGGGGCAATGCCTGACGTTCCGCGCCCGGGCGCCCGTGGAGGTCGCTCTCTCAAATCAGGTAGCTTATCTCCCCTGTGGCACGGAAGGAAGGTCAACAGTACTGACCGATCCCGCCGACCGGGCCCAAAATGTCCTCCATCTGCTCTCCGAAAAAGCCTGAGCGTTGTGGTACGCTGCGCTCTGGGCCCATCTCGCCCCTTTCCCCGAGGCCGCCGCCATGAGCCAGCGCCCCCGCGAAGGACGGACGAATGAACGCCGCCGACGCGCCCGCCGTGCGCTCCTTTCCCGCGTTCGCGGTGCGCGGGGCCAACTGGCGGGCCGTCGCCCAGAGGCCGCCAAAGGCGCTCAAAGCGCCGGCGCCACCCGTCACCCAACGGTGTTTGCGGCTGGTCCCGGGCCCGTCACCACTCGGCGGTTAACGGCCGCTTCCTCCCCGCCGTCGCGGCGCGAGGCGCCACCCCGCAGCCGTCGCCCAAAGGCAGCCAACGGCGCTCAAAGCGCCGGCGCCACCCGTCACCCAACGGTGTTTGCGGCGGCCCCCGGGCCCGTCACCACTCGGCGGTTAACGGCCGCTTCCTCCCCGCCGACACGCAAGAAGCCGTCTTCAGCATGCAGGCCAAGGGGGCCTGGCATCGCCGAGCGCCCTGCCTGTTGGCCATCGAAGCGTGGCGGCAGGGCAGAAGCTGTGTACGCTGGAGGCGATGAAGATGGAGAAGATCTACGCGGAGCGGGCGGGCAAGGTGGCGGAGGTGCTGGTGAAGGCGGGCGCGCGCGTGCAGGCGGAACACCCACCCTACCCTTCACTTCCACTGCGCCACCCGAGCCACCGTCTCGAGGAAGATCGCCGCCAGCGCCGCGCCGTAATCCAGGTCGATGTTCGCCATCGTGTCGTAACTGTCGTGGTAGCCGCGCCGGTTGACGTCGTAGTCCTCCATGAACAGAACGACCGGCACGCCGGCGTCGGAGAAGATCTGGCCATCGGTGTTGTACAGGGTGCTGCGCGGCTCCCAGTCGGGGCGCACCTCGCCGCGCACCTCCGCGTGCCGCGCCATCGCCGGCGGCACGTCGGGGCCCTCGACGCGCTGGCCCTCCCCCAGCCCCTTGCGTGGCGCCAGACGGTTGCGCGCCCGGGCCAGGGCGTTCCACGCGAGGTTGGCGCGGTGCGCCTCCCGGGCCAGGCGGGCGCTCGCCGGGCCTTCCCCCGGCGCCATCTGGAAGACGTAGCGCGTGTTGTCGTTGTTGTGCGCGATCATGTCGGCGACGAACACGCCGCGCACCTTCGCGCCGGACAGGTCGTGCTCCCCGCCCGGCCCCGTCACCGTCAGCGTGCGCTCGACGAGGGCCTGGCACAGATGGCGCGCCCCCAGGCAGTCGGAGGGGAACTCCTCGCCGGTGAGGTGGACCAGCCAGACGTCGCAGGCGAGCCGGCCCGCCTTGCTCAGCTCGAGCAAGATCGGCGCGGCCAGCAGCAGCGCGGCCGTGGCCGAGTGGTTGTCGTCGGCCCCCGCCGCCGCCACGCGCGCCTTCGTCCCACCCTCTTCCGGGTGGTAGTGGTCGTGCATGTAGGCGGTGTCGTAGTGGTCGGCCATGATGACGGCTTGCGTCGAATCGAGGCCGGGGATGCGCACGACGACGTTGCGCTCCTGTGGCCCCTTGAGGTTGCGCGCCCAGCCGCCCATCCAGGAGAAGTCGAAGTCGGTGCGCCAGGCGAAGACGTGCTCGGCCACCCACGCCTTGCCCGCCAGGCCTGCCGCCTCGATGGCTTGCGCGTGCTGGCGCATCAGGTAGCGCGCCAGGCTGTCGAGCTCGCGCTGCCAGGTCGGCAGGGCCTCTCGCGTCGGCTCGTCGCGCACGCAGTCGGCGTTCGACTTGGTGCGAAACTTCCCGTGGGCAAGGTAGGCAATCGTCTTCCAGTAGTCCTCCTCGAACGCGCGCCGGCAGGTGGAGGCGAACGTGAGCCCTTCGGGGCCCAGGTTGTCCTCTTCGTCGGGCCCGAGCAGTCCTTCGAGGTGCTCGGCCAGCCGTTTCCCGGCGACCGGCTCGGCCGCCTTCTCCGGGAGGGCGGCGAGCCAGCCCTCGAGCGTTTGCCTGGCCGGCACGGAGAGCAGGGCGCGGGCGAGGGATCGCGGCAGCGGGCCCTTGCCGAGCAGTTCCTTCCAGTCGAGCAGGGCGCGGACGTTGTCGGCGGTGATCCAGCGGCGCGGGCGAACCTCGTGCTCGAACAGTTGGATGGCCGCCTGGTGCGGGGGGCGCTGGAGCAACCGGGGCCAGAGCTCGATGGGCCGGGCGAGGTCGGGCTTGTCGGCGTGGTAGGCAGTCAGGTAGCCGAGCGGCGCGTTCAACAACACCGTGGGGGCGGGAGAGCGCGTGGAGGAGTCATCGGCGCGGAAGGCGACGACGGGGCGCTGCCAGTAGACCTCGTGGGGGCCGACGCGCATGGCGGGGAAGACGAAGCGGTAGCCAAAGCTGCCCCCCGCCCGGAGGGCCTTCTCGGCCACGTCAAGCGCTTCGCCGCCTTGATGGAGGCCGTCGAGCAGCAGGTGGTAGTCGTGCGTCCAGAGCTGGGCGTTGCGGGCCATCGGCTTGTTGTAAAGGGCGACGTCGTCGGGCTCGGTGCTGAACAAAACGTGGGTGACGCGGTCAGCGCGTTCGAGGAGGGCGACCTCGTTCTGATGACGGTGCGTCTTCTGCCAGCGATGCGTGCGGACGAACGTGGAGCGCTCCGGGCCGTGCATCTGCTTGGGCTTGCCACCCTCGTGCAGCCAGCCCGCCTGCGGGATGCGCAGGCCGTTGGGATCGCTGCGGCGGGGGAAGAGCTGCGCCAGGCCGACCTGCATGGCGAACGGCAACTCGCGCTGGAGCTTGCGCAGGGTGGGCGCGCCCCAGAAGACGAGCGAGCCGGGGAACGGCAGCAGGTGCAGCTTGCCGGTGACGTAGGCCTCTTGCACCTCGGCGGGCAGGCGCTCGAAGGGGCGAAAGGTGAGCAGAAAGCGCACCCCCTTCAGAGACGAGCCTTCTTTCCAGAGCAGCGGTTCGCACCAGGAAGGGAGAAGGCCTTCGTCCCAGTAGGGGAAGTCGGGATCGGTGCCGGCGCGGAGGACGCGCAGGCCGGCGCGCTCGGGGCGCCGGGCCGTGCGCTCGGAGACGCCGTAGGCGCGGGAGAGCAGTTCGCCGAAGAAGGCGAAGGCATCCTCGGCGGGGGCCTCCTTGCGGGGCGAGAGGTAGAAGCCGCGCCAGAAGGCCCGGGCGGGGCCTTGCTCGCTGGAGCCGAAGAGCGTCCAGCGGCAGCGCGCCTTGTCGTCCTGGGTGCGCGAGAGGGCGACGGCCAGGAGCAGGACGTAGCGCTCGTGGTCGAGCTTGCCGGCGTGGGCGGCGAGGGAGGCGGGCCAGTAGGGGTTGTGGCGAAGCTTGCTGTGGGACAGGTGGGGCACGTGCCGGCCCTCGCCGAGGCGAACGAGCTCGTCGAGCGCGCCGCGGGCGATGAGCTCGAGCCCGGGCCGGAGCTGTCGTTCCTGTTCGTATTCGCTGACGGCCCAGCCGCAGTCGTCTACCCGGCGGGGAGGAAGCCCGCCGAGCTCGCCCGTGGGCTTGGGCCCTACCCAGGGCGGGGGCAGATACTCGGAGTAGGCGAGGATGGGGAAGTTGCCGGGGCCACGGCACCAGTCGGGATCGCGCAGCAGTTGTTGCCAGGCGGACACGCGCACCTCCTTCATCCTTCGTCCTTGCCAGTCCGCTGGTAGCCGTAGCGCTCGATGACGGCGCCCCAGCGCCGGCCGATCTCGGCGCGGAGCTCGTCGCCGAGCTTCGGGTAGCGGTTGGTCTGATAGTCGGCGTTGTCGCGCAGATACTGTTCGATGCGCGGGCGGACGTTCTCGAAGTCCTCGAGCGCCAGGCCCTCGTAGAGCCGGCGCATCTGGCCGACGGGGTCGGCGATGAGGTCTTCGTAGCGCACCTCGTGGAAATGCTCGGGCGGAACGAGGTGGCGCGTCTGGTCGAGGCGCTCGTAGAGGTGGGTGAAGGTGGCGAAGACGTGTTCTTCGAGGCCCTGGTAGGTGGGGCGCTGGAGGCCGTGGGATCGGTAGAGCGCCTTCCAGAGGTTGACGGTGGAGGGGAAGACGACGTGAGGGTCGCGCACCACGTGGACGAAGCGAGCGTTGGGGAACAGCTCCAGCAGGGTGGGGATGCGGCAGGTGTGGGTAGGCGACTTGAGGACGAGACGGCGCGGGACCATCCCCTTTCGCTGCTGGGCGAACGCGACGCGATGTAAAAAGCGTAGGAAGGCGGCCTTCCAGCCGGCCCGGGCCCGCGGGGAAAGCTGGTCGAGGTCAAGCGCCTCCTGGTCCTGAGGAGGGCGGTTGGGGAAGGCGAGGGTGAGATAGGGCGAGGGCTGCCCCAGCATGCACAGGGCGAACTCGTCCTCCTGGGGCCGGTCCCAGCCGAAGGCCATGTTGTCCATCGGCCGCTGCTTGGTCAGGAGGAAGCTCAGACAGCGCTTCGCCAGCCCTTCGGTGAGCAGGAAATTGTTGGGGGCCAGGCACTGGTAGGTGGTGGGGAAGGCGTGTCGGCTGTCGAGGATCAACAGCTCGTGGAGCAGGGTGGTGCCGGTGCGCCAGTGGCCGATGATGAAGAGGGGCGCGGGCAGCGGGGCCCGGTCGGGCCGGCTGCCGTACCAGGCCTCTTGCAGATAGCGCAAGGCGGTGTGGAAGGTACTGACGAAGGTAACGACGGCGGCGACGTAGGACTTGTGCGGGGAAACCGCGAAGCGATTGCGAAGGAGCAGGCGCATCCAGGCAAAGAGGTCGCATCCCTCCCAAACGTGGGGCATCCATCCACGCGCGGGGTGGGGGGGTGGAACGTTGCTCATGGCGCGGGCCTCGGGGCAAGGGCGAGCGCTCATTTTCGGGGCCCGAGGGGCGCCGACAAGCCCCGCACGAGGGACGGGCCGAAAAAAGGCTGGACAAAGCGGCGCGAGCCCCTATACTGAGGGGTAGAGGAAGAGCGGAAACGTTCTTCACACAGATCGCGGCGTGGAGCAGTGGTAGCTCGCCAGGCTCATAACCTGGAGGTCACAGGTTCAAATCCTGTCGCCGCAACTTTTTTCGATCAAGGTAGGGAGTGGGGCACGCCCCTTACTTCCCGCCTTTTTTCGTTCCTTCTCTCATTCTCTGACGACCTCAAGCCTGCTTGCGCCCGTCTTCTCCCACGACGATGGCTTTCGCCTCCCTCTCCTGGTGGCGGAGCACCTCGTCCAGCACTTCGACTGGGTGACGGTCTTCCAGTTCGCTCATCGTCGTGAGGAAGTAGGTGATCGACTGAACGAAGTCGTTCCCTCGGTCCGACGAAGGGAGGACTTGAAAGAGCGACTGCCCGTTGTTCTTGCCCGCAGGCGGCTCGAAGCGCACAAAGAGAGGATTCGTGCTCGGTTTCGTCTCCCACCCGCGCTCGACGAGGTAGGCGCGCACGCCCGCCAGGCGGACCGAACGGACACGCGGATCGACCCAGCGCCACGGATTCATGGGCCCTCTCCCGCTTTGATTCGTTCCATGATGGCTTGCACGGCCGCCACCGAAAACACGTTCGCTCGGGGGATCATCACACGAACCGATTTGCGGTTGGCTGTGGCCTTCTGCCCTCTTACGGACAGCCAGTACGCGCCTCGGCGGAGGACCAACTCCTCCTCGGAATGAGTCAACCATCGCCCTTCAGCGTCCGGAAGAACGAGCACGACCAGGATGCGCGGGCAGCCAGCTCCCGGGTAGCGCAGGTTCTCGTAGGTTGGCACTTCCAGGTCGTACTTGATCTGGGTTGCCTCCAGGCGGGCGAGCGTCGTGCTCTTTGCCTGGACGTCAATCCGATACCCGGACTCGATGCGCTGCTGTCCCACTTTCACGATGTCGAGCAAGCTCAGGTCGATCCCGTAATCGGGGCTCGCGACGCTGGAACTCATCCCTGCCTGGGCGGCGATCGCCTGAACGTACGCCCGCGCCAGCCCCTCCTGACGATGGTTTCGGGTCAACAACGCTTCGCCTCCCGCGAGCTCCACTCCCCTGCTTGGTTCAGTATGCCAGATGGCACGACCTGGTGGAAGGTTGCCTCTGTGACCGCAACGGTCCGAGAAGGGCCGGCGAACTCATTCACCGGCCCTTCTTGCGTTCTCCGTTCACTCGCCAGCCTCACTTCCCGCGCGCCGCCGGGCGGCGGAACGACCCGTCCGTCCCCTGCCGGCGCAGTTCGCGGCGGGCGGCCTCGGCGTGCTGGTCAGCGGCGTGATGGCGCGGCGGCACGCTGTCGCCACTCCCGGCGCCCCGCCCGCCGTGGGGGCCGCCCAGGGTGGCGCGCGCCCGCGCCGCGTCCTCGGCGCGCACCCACACCTCGGCACGAGGGCACGGCCCTTTCCAGAACTCCGAGTCGAGGTGGTCCACGACGGAGCAAGGAATGTGCGCGTCCTCCAACAACAGGCGCCACTGGTGCGCCTCCGTCGCGTTGATGGCCGTCGCCACGCACACGATCTCGTCCTGCGGCATGTGTCCTCCTCCTGCCCCGGCCGAACGGGCCCGCGAAAGGGGCCAGGCCAGTGGCTCGATGTGTTGCGGATCGATGCAACGGCAAGCACGATCACCCGGCACCAGGGAGATGGGGCGCCGGGTCGATCGTCGGAGGATTATCGCGCGCCCCGCGCCGAAAAGGAAGAGGCTGCCGAGAAATCGTGCGCGGATTGCTCGTTTGTCGTTTCGCGAGCGCGCTTTGGCCTGGACCTGGACGGCCCGCGCGCCTATACTTGAAGAGGAAGAGGTGACTGGAGGCAAGGGCCTTGCCCTCCCCTCCAATCATCTCTCCCCATGTATCGCGGCGTGGAGCAGTGGTAGCTCGCCAGGCTCATAACCTGGAGGTCACAGGTTCAAATCCTGTCGCCGCAACTGAACGAGAAGGGGGAGTGAGGCTTGCCTCACTCCCCCTTCTTCGTTGTCGCCCCCTTCAAAGGGGGGATACAGGCCGATCACGCCATTTCCTCGGCCTCAACCGCCTCGTCCTGTCGCCCCGGGTGCGCGTCGAGGATGGCCCGCGCGCGCTCGAGGTCTTCGTGATGCACCCAGACCTCGGCCTGGATGCCGGGGATGTCCCCCACCCCTGCATCGAGGTAGTCGCCCACGACCTTGCAGCGGACGCCCTCCGCCTCCAGGGCCTCCCGCCACACGTGGGCCTCGACCGGGTTGTTCGCCTTGGCCAAACAAACGATCTCGTCTTGTTGCATGGCTCTGCCTCCGAGGCGGCCCTGGGTTCGGCCGCCGTGTGCGTTGCGTTTCCGGGCTCGGTCGAGACAGATCAGGGCAAACGCCATGCCGCTTCTCTTCCTCACCGTTCCAGCACGACGCGCAGGCCACGATACTCGGGCCCCGCCTCCAGCCCGCCCTTGGCGTCCGCCGGCAAGTCAGCACTTCCCCCGCGCATAAGGCCCTTGCCGTTCTTCCCTCTCACCCACTCCGCGACGTTCCCGCCGAGGTCGAACGCTAGCTCTTCCTGCCCCGTCCCGCGCCCGGACCCCACCTCCTTGAGCAAAGCCGCCGGCCCCGGGAGCTTCTTCGTCAGCGCCCGCAGCCTCAGCGCATCGTCGGGGTTGACCGTATAGCCCGCCCAGGCGTCGAGGGTGTTCTCCCCGCTCTCCGGCTTCTCGTACAGGTCCTCCGCCTCCTCCTCGGTGGGGAGCCGATAGCGCCGTCCCATCGTCTTGCTCAGCCATGCGCAGTAGGCGCCGGCCTGCTCAAAGCCGATCCCGCTAGCCGGGTAGTTGGCCCGACCCGCGGGCAAGGCGTACTTGCGATCGAACTCGGCGAACTGGGCGCGCGTCACCTCGAATCGGCCGACGTGCAGGGCCCCCTGCTTCACCGTCTCGGGAACGAGCTTGCCCTTTTCCAGCAGCCCGTAGCGGTTGCCGACGCGCTTGGCCGCCTGCAACTTCAGCGCCCACGCCAGGGGGGAATCGGGCTTGAGCCCCTCGTCCTCCTTCTTCTCCTTCCCGAACAGATGTTTGTCGAACCAGGCCAGCTCCTCCTGGAGCTTGCGGCGCTGGTGGCCGATCTTCTTCAGGCTGTGCTTCTCGCCGGGGAACATCACGAAGCGCACCGGCACCTTGCCGAGTTGCTGCAGGCCGCGGTAATGCAGCCAGCCCTGCTGCGCCGCCACGACGCGGTCCTCGCTGCCAAAGAAGATCAAGCTCGGCGTCTTCACCCGGTCGAAGCGGTAGAACGGCGACTTGCGGACGAACAGCCCCAGGTCCTCCAGCGGCGATTTGCCCAGGTAGAAGCGGTCGAACGCCTCGCCGAACTCGCAGCTCGCCCAGTCGCTGACGTACTCCACCGTGCCCGCGCCCGCGACCGCCGCCTTGTAGCGGGTGGTGCGCGTCACCAGCACGTTCGTCAGGATGGCGCCGTTCGACCACCCGCCCAGCCCGAGCCGGTCGCCATCGACCAGCCCGCGCCGGATCAGCGCGTCCACGCCCTTTTCAATGTCGTCGATCTCCGGCTCGCAGTACTTCCCCTTGGCAATCGATTCGAGCCATTTCAGGCCGTAATTGGAGCTGCCGTGGTAGTTCGGCTTGAGCACGAAGGCGCCGCGCTGGCAGAGCAGGTTGGAAGCGTACGCCCAACTCTCCTCCCAACTGTCGAAGTCGGCGCTGGCCGGCCCGCCGTGGATCAGCACCACCAGAGGCGCCCTCCTCCCCGGCTTGTAATCGTGCGGGTAGTAGAGGATGCCGTCCACCTCGTCGCCCAGCCCGCCCCTCCAGCGCACCACCTCCGTTTTCGCCTTCGCGCGCTTCTTGAAGTGGTCGTTCGTCTCGGGTAGCGGGGCAGGCGCCTCGATCTTCGCCCCATTCAACCGGGCGCGATACCACTGCGTCGGCGAGCTGGCCGTCGAGTGCGCGTAGAGCAGCGCCTTGCCATCCACGCCGGCCTGGAGCCCGAAGAGGTTGCGGGCGTGCGCCCCCGTCAGCCATTGCCGCTCCCACGCCGCCCCCTTGCGCCGGTAGCGCGCCGGCCGGTGCCGGACGCCATCGGCGAGGAGCGCCAGGAAGCCATCGCGCACCGGGACGAAGCCGGCCGCGTATTCGTTGTCGGTCTGCGTCGCCAGGCCGCGCGGCCAGGCCAGGTCGATGGCCCCGCCAGACTGGCGGGCGAGGTCGTAGTAGTGCAGCTCGGTCACGCCCGCCTGGTTGAGTTGCGGCTGGCTGCTGTGCTCGTGGGTGGCGTAGACGCCGTGCCCGTCCGGCGCCCAGCGCACCTGGCCGACGTTGTACTTCGGCTGCGAGAAGATCGGGCGGCGCGAGCCGGCGGCGAGGTCGTAGAGGTAGACGACCGGCTTTGTCTTGTTGTCGTACACGTAGCGCAGCGAACGGCTGTGGACGGCGACGGCGTACTTGCCGTCGGGCGAGACGGCGAGCTGTTCGATGCGGTCCTTGTTCTCGCTCAGGCGCGTCACCTTCTTCGACTTCGCGTCGACCTTGAAGAGGCGCACCGGAGGTTCGTTGCGGTCGTCCTCGACCACGACGGTCGTGTCCTTGTCTTCCTTGAGCCGAGACTCCCGCCGGGTGGGCCCTTCTTGCGCGGCGAAGACGAGGGCGTTGGGCCCGGCCCAGCCGTAGCGGGCGACCCCGTGGGCCAGTTCCGTCACCGGCCAGGGCTCGCCGCCGGTGGGGTCGAGCAGCCAGATTTGCGTCTTATCGTCCTCGCCCTTCTCCTTGTCGTCGGACTTCGAGCGCGGCGCGGCCCGCCCGCTCAAAAAGGCCAGGTGCCGCCCGTCCGGAGACCAGCGCGCGCCCCAGCAGCTCTCGGTGCCGCGGGTGAGCTGCACCGTCCGGCCCGAGGCGAGGTCAGTGCGGAAGAGCTGGACGACGAACTCGTTCTTGTCCTTGTCGGGCGACGTTTTGGCCCACGTGGCCCAGCGGCCATCGGGCGAGACCTGCGGGCCCCCGATCGACTCGCCGAGGACGACGTCGTCCACGGTCCACTTTTCGAGCCCCGGCGACGCCGACCGGATGGGCGGGGCCGCGGGGCGGGCGCCGACGCCGAAAGCGAGCAAGAAAAGAAGGGGGAGGATGAGCTTGCGCATGCGGACGGCTCCGGGTGCTGGGGCGATGGGCGCATGCTAACAAGTTCGGAGGCGGACGCCGAGCCCCATTGAGCCGCCGAGCTCGGCTCGGCGCGACGCCCGTCGCGCCGTGGGCGGGGCGGCGCGCCCCCCCCGTCGCGCCGCGCGCGGCTCGGCGGCTAAAGGAGGGTGGCGGATCAGCGCCCCGTCCGCGGCGCTGGGCCGGGCCGGATCGACGGCATGTCGCGCTGGATCTGCCTGTTCTCCGCGAGGAGGTCGCTGGGGCGGCTGGCGTCTCGTAGCATCGGCTTGGGGTTGGCCTGAGCGCGCAGGTCGATGAAGACCTTCTGCATCTCCACCTGCACCTTCCGCTCGAACACTTCCTTGCCGAGCTGGTCGCGCACGTGCTCCAGCCGCACCGTCGGGTTGGGCGGAATGATCCTATCGCACTTGATCAGGGCATTTCCCTGAGCTGTGCCGACGAGCGCGCTGATCTCGCCCACGTTCAGCGCGAACGCCGCGCGCTCCAGTTCCTCGTCGCCCAGGGTGTGGCGGGCGAAGGCGGGGATGCTGCCACCCTTCGCCGCCAGGCTGGGGCTGGCCTGCGTCTTGGCCTTCTGAGAGAACTGCGCCTCGCTGTTGATGACCTGGGGATACTCCCTCATCGCGAAGGTCTTCTGGTCGTGCGGCCAGAGGATGATGCGACACTCGCGCTTCTCGCCGTGGAGGGCCTCGAAGCCCTTTCTCATGTCTTCCTCGGTCACCTTGACCTGTGCCCGGCACAGCTTGTCGAGCAGCAGCCGGGTGCGGACGACGTCCTCGCACCACTCGTGGACAGTCTTGCCCATCTTGCCGAGTACTTCCTTCTGGAAGCGGGCGCGGTCGGTGTGGAGCTTGGCCAGGTCCTGTTCGAGGGCGGCATCGATCTCCGCCCTGGTGATGCTGATCCCCCGGGCCCGGCAGGCGCGGTCGATGATGCGCCGGTTGATGAGGAAGTCGAGCGCCTGCACGCCGAAGCGGTCGATGAGGTACTCGCCGAGGTCCTCGCGCGTGATGGGCACGTTGCCATACACGTAGGCGACCACCTGGCTGGGTGGTGGCGGGGGGCCTTCGGGCGCCTTGTCGGGCGGGGCCAGGAAGATCGACGGCTTGGCTTCCTGGAGGAGCCCCTGGAAGGCGGTCCTCATGGCGAGCTCGGCCTTCTGCTCGCGAACCTGCGCGGCGAGCTTGGCCCGCACCGCCTCGAAGTTGGCGGTGGTGTCGGCGGCGAAGCGATCGTCGCACTTGAGAACGACGTAGTTCTTTTCGGTCTTCAGGAGCTCGCTGACCTCGCCTTTCCGCAATTTGAAGGCCTCGCGCTCGAGCTGGGGCTCGAAGGCGTAGCGGCCGACGGGCTTGAGCTTTCCGGCGACGCAGGCGAGCCCGCCGTCGGGCTGGTGCTTGGCCGCCAGGACGAAGGCCTCGTCGCTGGCGACGATCTGCGGGTAGGCCGCCTTGGCGGCGGCATACTGGTCGAGCGGCCAGAGGATCATGCGCAGCTGGACCTTTTCGCCGTGCTGCGACTCGAAGGCGCGGCGCAGGTCTTCCTCGGTGACGCTGACGCGGTCGCGGCAGAGCTTGTTCATGAGCAGGCGCTGGCGGACGACGTCTTCCTTCCACTCGGTGAGGTTCTTCTGGTAGCGGCTCTGGATGAGCTGAACGAACGACTTGGCCTCGACGCCGGCGTTCTTGGCGTCCTCGGCGAGGGCGTGCTCGACCTCGCCGGCCGTGACGGTGAGGCCGCGCTGAAGGCAGGCGTGCTGGATGATGCGCTGGTTGACGAGGTTGGTGAGTTTATCGGGGCCGTGGCGGGCGATGAGATATTCGCCCAGGTCGCGGCGGGTGATGGCCTCGGTCTCGTGTACGTAGGCCACGACGCGCTGGGTATAGTCCGACGTCTCGGCGGTAGGCGGAGCGCCGGGGGCCTGGCCCGCCGCCAGCGTGGTCCCCCGCGCCTGCTGGGCGGCGGCGCCGGAGAGGAAGTAACCGCGCAGCCCCCAGGCCGTACACGCGAGCAGCGCCACGCACCCCGCGCCCAGGGCGAACTGGCGCACGCCGAGCCGCGACGGGGCCTTCAAGAAGCCAAGCATCCTTATCGCCTCCCTGTGCCGGAGATGGTTCTCTGCCTCGGGGCGGCGAGCTATAGCGGTCGGTTGGAAATTTCGCAAGAGGTTGTTTAGCGACGCTTCGCAGAAGCGTTGGGCCGTCACGCTTCTGCGAAGCGTCGCTAACCTAGGCTACGGCGCAGCGCGCCGCAGCCCGCAGGCGCGCTCGTAGAGGGGGCGCAGCCAGGGCGGGAAGCAGGTTCGCAACTCCGAGCTGCGGCGGCGGCCCACGTGGACCTGATCGAACGGCTGGAGGCGGAGGTTGGTCTGCTGGTCGTGCTTGAACAGGATGGCGTGCAGATCGACGTGGAAGACCTCGGGGGGCTTGCCGTCGGCTACGTGGGCGCGCACGACCTCCACCTCGGAAGGGACGGCGCCGGGCGTCAGGCCGCCGATGCGCTGGAGCAGGTCGAGGATGGTCTCCGGTCCCTGGTAGGGCACGGCGCGTTCCTTGCCGGGCACCTCGCCGAAGAGATGGAGCTGCTGGCTGGCGTACAGGGCGACGTAGGCCTCGGCCTGCGCGCGGGGGACGCCGGCGCGTTCCGCCACCAGGCGGGAGACCTCGGGAGCGGTCAACCCATCGACGCGCACTGTCTCGCCTTCGGCGAGGGCGATTCGGCCGTCGGCACCGACGGTGCGCTGGCCGGACCAGGCGGGCTTGTCCTGCACGTGCAGGGCGAGCACGTCGGGGCAGTGGATGGCATAGAGGGCGAGGACGTCGTGGCCGTGGGCGGCGGGGTTGCGGTCGGCGAGCAAGGCTCGCTCGATCCGCTCGCCGCCACAGCCGCTCAGCAACACGGCCAGCAGCGCCAGCCGCCGTCCGAGGGACCGGGCTTGCCCGGAAGGTGCCACGTGCCAGCACGCTCCTATCGAGGGAGGGAAGGGGGCCCAGCTCGGCGCGGGGGGCGAAGGGGTACGGTTCTATCATCGGCGAACGACATTGGGGGACTTGAGGAAGAGTGGGGCCTTTCTCTCTTCCGGGATTGGGCACGATCGGGTATGGTTGCGGGCCAGGAGGACGGCGCTGTCGGTCTTTACGGAGGAAGGCCCATGCAGACTGCGAAAACGGTGAAGCGAGGCGCATCGCCCGAGGCGATCCAGGCCCACTACGACGTCGGCAACGAGTTCTACCGTCTGTGGCTCGACCCGACGCTCACGTACTCGTGCGCGATCTGGGAAGAAGGCGAGGCCGACGACCAACTCGAGCAGGCGCAGAAGCGCAAGATCGCCTACCACGCGGCGCAGGCCCGCACGCGCGGGGCCGCCCGCGTCCTCGACGTCGGTTGCGGCTGGGGCGCCGTCCTGCGACACCTGGTCGAGGAGGAGGGCGTCGGCCACGCCACCGGGCTGACCCTCAGCCCGCAACAGGCGACCAGAATCTGGGCGTGGCGCGATCCGCGCCTCGACGTTCGCCTGGAGAGCTGGGTCGATCATGCCCCCGCCCAGCCCTACGACGCGGTCATCTCGATCGGCGCGTTCGAGGCCTTCGCGCGCCCCGACTGGTCCGACGAGGACAAGGTGGCGGCCTACCACGCCTTTTTCGAGCGCTGTCACGGCTGGCTGAAGCCGAAAGGCCGGCTGGCGTTGCAGACCATCGCCTATAACACCGCCGACCCGCGGGCTGCCAAGGGGGCGGCCGAGCATCAGTTCCTGCTCGGCGAGATCTTCCCCGAGTCAGAACTGCCCACGCTGGAAAACCTGTTCCGCGCCTGCGACGGGCTGTTCGAGCTGGTGTTGATGCGCAACGACCGCGAGGACTACGCGCGCACCTGCCTGGTGTGGTGCCAGCGCCTGATGGCCCGGCGAGCCGAGGCGGTGGCCGTGGCCGGCGAGGCCGTCGTCGCCCGCTACCTGCGCTACCTCAAGATGTCGGCGGTGCTGTTCCACTACGCCCGGATCAGTTTGCTCCGCCTCACCTTGCGCCGATTGGAGCCGCTGGCCTGATCGCCGGCGCCTTTTTCGCGAGCCCAACACGTGTTCACCATCCTGACCCACTCCGAGCCCGGCGGGCACGCCGACAACCAGGACGCCTTTGTCGTCGCCTTTCACCCCGCCGACGCCGATTGCCTGCTTTGCGCCGTCGCCGACGGCCAGGGAGGGCGGGCCGGCGGAGGCGAGGCGGCGCGCCTTGCTTGCCGCGTTTGCGTCGAGTTGGCCGGCGAGTGCCCGGTGGAAGCGTTGTTCGCGCCGGGCGCGTGGGCGACGCTCGGCCGCGCCGTCGATGAGGCGGTGGCGCGCGACCGGGAAGCCGGCCTCACCACGCTGGTGGCGCTGGCGGTGCGCGGCGCGGCGCTGGCCGGCACGTCGAGCGGCGACAGCGCGGCGCTGTTGCTCGACGGCACGGGGACGGTCACCTTGACGGCGCGGCAGTTCAAGAACCCGCCGGTCGGCTCGGGGGCGGCGACGTTTCGCGAGTTCGGGGCGCGGCCACTGGCGCCGTGGACGGTGCTGGCGGTGACGGACGGGGTGTGGAAGTATGCGGGCTGGGAGGCGGTGGAAAGGGCGGCGACGTTGCCGGATGGCGAGGTGGTGCCGACGTTGCGGCGTGGAGCGACTTTGCCGAGCAGTGGGGGATTGCAGGACGATTTCACGGTGGTGGTGGTGCGGGTGGGGCCTTGAACCGGGCCCCGTTCGTGCCTAACATTCCTCCATCGCATCGTTGCGTGCTCCGAATGGAGTCTCTTTCAACTCAGGCGAGGTTCCCTCATGGCTCAAGCGACGCTGAAGCGCCCGACCGCCCCGGCCATCCGCGAGACGCGGCTGTTCATCGACAACCAGTGGGTCGAGCCTGCCCAGGGCGGGACGTTCGACACCTACAACCCCGCCACCGGCGAGGTGATCGCCAAGGTGGCCGCCGCCGGCGCTGCCGACGTCGATCGCGCCGTCAAGGCGGCCCGCCGCGCGCTCGAGTCGGGCCCGTGGGCCAAGATGGACGCCGCCGACCGTGGCCGACTGCTGTTCAAACTGTCCGACCTCGTCGAGAAGAACGCCGAGGAGCTCGCCGTCCTGGAGTCGCTCAACTGCGGCAAGACCATCCGCGACGCGCGCGGCGACATGCAGGGCGTCGTCAACACGCTGCGCTATTACGCCGGCTGGGCCGACAAGATCGAAGGCAAGACGGTCCCGGTGCGCGGCAACTTCCTCAGCTACACTTTGCGCCAGCCCGTGGGCGTGGTCGGCCAGATCATCCCGTGGAACTTCCCGCTGCTGATGCTGGCCTGGAAGTGGGGCCCGGCGCTGGCCTGCGGCAATACGGTGGTGATGAAGCCTGCCGAGCAGACGCCGCTGACCGCCCTGCGCCTGGCCGAGCTGGCCCGCGAGGTCGGCTTCCCCAACGGCGTCGTCAACATCGTCAACGGCATGGGCGAGACGACGGGCGCCGCCCTGGTGGTCCATCCGGACGTGGACAAGATCGCGTTCACGGGGCACGTCGATACGGCCAAGATCATCCAGAAGGCGGCGGCCGACACGCTCAAGCGCACCACGTTCGAGCTGGGCGGCAAGAGCCCCAACGTGGTCTTCGCCGACGCCGACATGGAGCAGGCAGTGGCCGGGGCCTTCCACGCCATCTACTTCCACGGCGGGCAGTGCTGTACGGCGGGCAGCCGGCTGTTCGTCGAGGAGAAGGTGCGCCAGGAGTTCGTCGAGCGGCTGGCGGAGAAGTCGAAGGAGCGGAAAATCGGCGACCCGCTGGAAGAAGGCACCGAGCAGGGGCCGCAGGTGTCGCAGGAGCAGATGGACAAGATCCTGGGCTACTGCGACCTCGGCCAGAAGCAGGGCGCGACCCTGCTGACGGGCGGGCAGCGCTTCGGCAAGAAGGGCTTCTTCGTCGAGCCGACGATCTTCGACAACGTGCGCGACGACATGGCCATCGCCAAGGACGAGATCTTTGGCCCGGTGGTGAGCGTGCTGCCGTTCACGTCGGTCGAGGAGGTGATCGCCCGCGCCAACAGCACCAACTACGGGCTGGCGGCGGGGGTGTGGACGAAGGACATTGACAAGGCGCACCGCTACGCCCGCGAGGTGAAGGCGGGGACGGTGTGGGTGAACTGCTACCACGTGGTGGACACGACGACGCCGTTCGGCGGGTTCAAGCAGTCCGGCCAGGGCCGCGAGAACGGCGAGGCGGCGCTGGAGCACTACACCGAGACGAAGACGGTGACGGTCAAGTTGAACTGACCTTGAAGGCTCGAGCAGCTCAGCGGGGGCGCTCTCGTGGCGAACGAGAGCGCCCCCGCTCGCTTTCCCTTCGTGCCGTGGCCCTGGGAATCGTGCGCGGGTAAAATGAGAGCACCGCGACAGGGTGGGCTTCCTCCTCCGCAGGTCGGGGCGCCCGGCCTTCTCACGAGCTTTGCGAGGTCTTCCATGTCTCATCCTGAACCGCCGCAGGAGCACGCCGTCACACTGAACGATTTTCGGCCTCTCGAGTCGAAGATGGCGTTGATCTGCGGGGCCTGCGGCAAGACCGGGCGTTACCGCGTCGGAAAGGTCTTCGCCGATCCGACCTTGCCCGCCGGCGCGGGCGATCAGCCCTCGGCGATGCGCAAGTCCGTCGGCTTCACCGGTTACTTCCACTGCGCCCGTTGCGGGGCGGGGGGGCCCTGGGACTTGCCTGCCGAGAGCCTCGTCCTGCTGATCGCCTTGCTCGCCGAGGCCCTGGCAACGCCCGACAAGGCGCGCATCAACGTTGGCCACATGCACCTGTTCGACGGGACCGTCATCCACTCGGCCACGGAGGCCGAGGCCCACCTCAAGAAGTTGATCGAGGCGAGCCCCGACGACTACTTCCTCTGGGGCCGGCTCGGCAACCTGTACGATGGCGCCGAACGGCCCGACCTCGCCGCGCCTGCCTTCCAGAGGGCCGTCGAGTTGAGCCCCACCGACGTGGGCCCCCACTACACCCTGGGCTGCTACCGGATGGAAGACAAGCAGCACGCGCGGGCGGCGCAACACTTCCACCAGGTGCTGTTGCACGCCCGCTCCGACCAGCGGACGGGCCCGCGGTTGCTGCGCGACATGGTGCGCGACGCGCTGGAGCGCCTGATCGAGTTGTCCGAGGGCTCCCGAGGCGCGATCGGGATCCTCCCGTCCCGCGAGGAGTGGGCGGCGGTTATCGGCCCGGCCCCCACTCTCGCCGGCACCCGCTTCGACCTGTCCAGCGAGAAGGGCCTCGAAGTGTTCGTTACCTTCATCCTGACCGGCCAGGCCCCCGCGATGACAGGGCACCGTTCGGTTGCCCCCTCGCCCGCGCCTCGGAGGGCCCCCGAAGTTCGCCCCTCGACGCACGTCGGGCGCAATGCCCCCTGTCCGTGCGGGAGCGGGAAGAAGTTCAAGAACTGCTGCCGGCGCTCGTGAGCCTCCCGTGCGCTGCCCAGAACGGCACGGGCACCGCGCCCCCTCCAACCTCGCCGCCCGCCAGGGCGCGCCTTCTCCGGCCAGCCTGCGCCCGCGCGTCGGTTCGGCTTTTTTTCCCCAGGTTGCCCGGTTACAATGCCCCGCGACATCGCAGCGCGGCCTGGAACAGGTCATTGGCCCCGTCGGGGGACGGCGGCCCAGCAGCGGGCGCTCGCGAAGTGCGCCCCCCGCGCGACACGTTGGGCTCTTGTTTCACCACGCCGAGGAACGCTCATGACAGGACGTCTAGGGGCCCGTCTGGCCCTGTGTTTGGTAGGGGCAGCCACGCTGGCCGCGCCGGCGCGCGGCGGTTTCATCCTCGTCACCGATCGCAGTGCCCTGGGGGCGACCGACTCTCTCGACTGGGGGAAATTGGGGGCCCCTTACACCACCGTCTCCAGCCCGATCTCCACGACCACGACGGGGGGGGCCTCTACCACGGTCGCCATGACGGGCACTGCCTTCCAGCGGCGCGACCAGGGCAATGGTTGGACCGGCAATTTCAGTCCCGGAGATGCCGTTTTGTGGAACCAGGGCGGCGGGCCGGTCACGCTCACCTTCAAGGGCGCGGGCGTGTACGCGGGAGGCGCCCAGATCCAGTCGGACACCTACGGCGCCTTTACCGCCCAGATCGAGGCCCTCGACTCCAAGGGCAACGTGCTGGCCTCGTTCACTCGCTCGGGCACCGGCACGAACGCGAACGACGGCTCGGCCATCTTCCTCGGCATCCGCAGCACCGACACGCCTATCGCCGAGTTCCGCTTCAGCCTGACCTCGGCGGTCACCAACCCGGGGGACTTCGCGATCAATCGCTTCGACCTGTCCACCAAGCAGGCCCCCGAGCCGAGCTCCCTCCTGCTCGCCGGGATGGGCGCGCTGGGTGGGCTGACGCTGCTCCGGCGGCGCTGGCGCCGGCCAGCCTCGACCGGCGCCGAAGGGGCGTGAGGGGCGAGGGAAATCTCGGCCGAGCACGCAGGGGGCATGCCACCGCAAGGAGGCGTGCCCCGTTCGCGTTGAGGGGGACAACGATTCCGGGAGGGGCCGGCGCTTTTTCCTTGCTCCCCCATTTCCTGTCCGCGAAGATGCAGGGAGGATCTTTCTCGTCGTCTCGCCCCAGCCAGGCCCAACCCTCATGCCCATCCTCACCGAGTGTCCCGCGTGTCGCGCCAAGGCGTCCATCCCCGAGGGGGCCCTCGGCCGCAGCGTTCGCTGTCCGGGTTGCAACTACGTCTTCCTCGCCCAGGACGCGGCCCTGCCCCCCACGCCCCCGCTCGCCATCGCGACTGCGCCGGCGCTTGCGGGGCGCTCGGCCCCGGTCGAGCCCGTCGAGGAGGCGCCTTCCCGGCTGGCCCCGAGCCCGCCCCGCCGTTCGGTGGCCCTCACAATCGCCGTGATTGCCGGTCTGGGCATGTCGTCGCTCGCCTTGCTGCTCTCCGGCGTTGCCCTTGGCGTCGTCTTTTTTCGCAATCCCTTGCCCGGCTCCTCGGTCAAGAAGTACGACTTCTCGACCCCCAAGGCGGCCCTCACGTCCCAGCTCCAGATGGAGCAGAACAAGGACTTGCGGGCCAGCCTGGAGATGAGCACCCTGGTCGAGGGCCCGAAGATCGAGGAAAAACTCAAGACCCTCGACGTGCGCAAGGAGGCCGAGTGGAGTGGCAAGATGGTCCTGTTCGTGGCCTACGAGGAGAAGGGCGTGAAGAAGTACGACACCATCGGCTTCGAGAAGGACGCCAAGACCGGCTTCTGGATGCGGCGCTACGTTAGCGCGTACGACGTGCGCAAGGACAATCCGCGACTCGCGGACACGATGGAGTCGTGGCGGGCGCGAGGCGAGCTGAATCCGCCCGAACGCGGGAAGTAGCCCGCTGCGCCTCAGGCCCGCTCCGCCACGTAGTAACCGAACCAGGACAGCGGGGCCGGCTCGCCGCGGTAGCCCCGGAGCCCGGCCCGTTCGAGCAACCCTTGCACGCTCACCAGGTCCACCCAGTGCAAGCCGAACTGCGCGCGCATCCAGTCCTGGAGCCGCCGGGCTGCCTGGGCCGGGTGCCGGGCGAACGTCGAGCCGGAGAGGCGCCCTCCCGGCGCCAGGACGCGGCCCATTTCGACCAGCGCCCGCCCCGGGGCGGGGAACTGATGCAGACCGCCGGCGCAGTTGACCTTGACCAGGGCCCGGTCGCGGAGCGGCAACTGGTGAACGTCGCCTCGCACCAGGAGCACGTTGTCCAGCCCAGCCCGCGCCACGTTGGCCACGGCTCGTTCCAGTTGGGTAGGCGAGACGTCCAGGCCGATCACCAGGCCCGGGGCCACCCGCTGGGCCAGGGGCACGGCGAAGTGGGCGGGCCCACAGGCCACGTCCAGCAGCGTGTCCCCCGCCTTCAGTTCCAGCGCTCGCCCGAAGCGCTCCACGTCCTCCTGGGCCGTCTGCCCGACCAGCGCCCGGGCCAGTAGCCAGCGGAAGCGCTCGTAGAGGCAGGTGGAGAGTGGCCTCTGAAGGCTGCGCTGGGCCGCCGTGAAGTTTTCGGGCCCCGTGGAAAGGTCGAGCACCCCGTCGGCGAACGGGCAAGCGCGGCCACAGTCGGCGCAGAGCAGCCCGGGCTTCGGCTCGAGCAAGGTCAGGGAATCGCAGCGGCAGGCCGGGCAGCGCAACAGCGGGAGGGCACGTTCCAGAAGCCGCCTTGCGCGGTCTTCGGAGGGGGCTTGCGCTCGAGCGGGCTGCGTGTGAGTTGGCGTCACGGTCCAGTTCCTCGAGGCGAGAGAGAAAGAAGGATCTCTACCCTCCTGTTCGGGCCGTGGGGGCCAGTGTGACGCGACGGGCCCTGTTTTCGCCCTGGAGCGATGTTCGGCTGAGAGGTCGCCTGGAGAGGAGAAGAAGGCCACGGCACATTGCTCTCTTCAAGAGGCCCCCTCCGCCCCCTCACAGTAGCGCCCCTGCCTGCCCCGCCAGATATTGCGCCCGCCTCTGCCCCACCGCCTCGATCAGCTCGGCCGGGTTGGTCTTCCACGTCTCCTCGAGCCGCGCGTCGTACCCGGCGATCACCCAGGGCGCCTGCGTCAGGATGGCGGTCAGCAAGGCGTCGATCTTCTGCTCGCTCGACTGCACCGAAAACGACTTTCGGTCGCGGTCGTGCAACTTGGCCCAGAAGTGCGGCACGCCGTTGACGCGGACGACCGACTTGTGGGCCCAGACGAGGTCGTCGATGCGGAAGACTTGAAACCCTCGGAACGGGGCGCGGCAGAGCAACCACCGCCCGAGAAAATCGACGCTGCCGACGCTCAGCACGCCCCGGGCCCCCACCTCTTCCTCGATGGCGGCGGCGATCTCCCCCGGCGGGCCGAATCGGCCGAGCGCTCGCGCGATGGGGTGGCGCGAGGGCCAGATGGTCCGCACCACTCCCTTGCCCGCCATCCACAGGCCCAGCCCGAACACGAGCCCGAGCGGGATCATCCAGGAGATGACCCCGCTCACGAACTGCCGCGGCTGGGCGTTCATGACGTAGGGCAAGAACGCGCCGCGCAAGCCGGGCACGTCGGCTTCGAGCTTGGCGAGGATCATGGTGCGCTCCTCGGGGGTGGGCGCGGCCAGGGTGCCGGTGAAGGCGTTGCCCTCCTGGCGGGAGGGCTTTCGGATCAACAGCGCTCGCCCCTCGACAATCGCGATCACGTACTCGGTGTGCGGGTCAGGGTTGTTCTTCGACTTGATCCCGAACCCGGTCGGGGCCGTCTTCTCGACCTCGAACGCGACGTAGTATTCGAGGCGGTCTTCGGGGCGCCGGATCTTGCTCAGCGTGGCGAGGTCGATGGGGAAGGGGCCGCGGAACAGGTTGTAGGCCGAGCGCCATCCCAGCGAGCCCAGGCCGAGGGCGCAGGCGCAGAAGAAAGCCCCCCAGATCAGCCAGGTGCGGTTGCTGCGGCGGATGCGCCGACCGATCCAGGTGTTCTTCATGACCGGGTTGCCTCGACGAGGGCCAGGGAGCGTGCGCTCGCCCTTCGGGTATCCTATGAACGGTCCTCGATTCCGCATGGAAGCCGGTTCGCCGGTGAAAAGGTCGGTCACTTTGTGGCCCGATCTATTACAACAACAGAGGTCGCCCGCCCCGCTGCTTCCAGGCACGGGCGACCGGGAGGGAGATCGCCATGACTGCGCGCAGCGACCTGATCGTGAGCGTCTCGGGCATCCGCGGGATCGTCGGGGAAGGGATGACGGCCCACGTGGCGCTGGCGTTCGCCAGCGCGCTGGGCGCCCACACCAACGGAGGGCGGATCGTGGTGGGCCGCGACGGGCGGCCCAGCGGGACCATGCTGCGGCACGCCATCCTTGCGGGCCTGGCCAGCGCCGGCTGCGAGGTCCACGACCTCGGGGTCGCCTCGACGCCCACGGTCGGCCTGGGCGTGCGCACCCTCGAGGCGGCGGGCGGCATCCAGATCACCGCCAGCCACAACCCCGCGCCCTGGAATGGGCTGAAGCTGTTTGGCCCCGATGGCCGGGTACTCAGCGTCGCCGAGGGCCTGAAGATCAAGGCGCTGTTCGAGGCAGGCACCGAACGCACGGTGCCGTGGAACGAGATCGGCACCGTCAAGCACGACCGGCAGGCCGAGGAGGCCCACGTCGATCGCGTCCTGGCCCTGGTCGATGGCCCGCGCATCCGCAGCGCCCGGCTCAAGGCGTTCGTCGATG
The DNA here is from genome assembly GCA_038239195.1 of Gemmatales bacterium. GTDB lineage: Bacteria > Planctomycetota > Planctomycetia > Gemmatales > Gemmataceae > JBBSEZ01. The sequence goes on along the minus strand of JBBSEZ010000015.1, from coordinate 23,557 downwards.
GCAACGGCGGGGCCGGCGGGCCGCTGGCGCGGCGGCTCCTCAAGGCGCTGGCCGTCGAGGTCACCTCGCAGGGCTGCGACGCCGACGGGTTCTTCCGCCACGAGCCGGAGCCGACCGCGGAGAACCTGCGCGAGCTCTGTCCCTTGATCCCGCAGCACGAGGCCGACGTCGGCTTCGCCCTCGACCCCGACTCCGACCGCCTGGCGCTGATCGACGAGACCGGCCGCTACGTTGGCGAGGAGCTCACGCTGGCGCTGGCGGTGGCGTTTCGGCTGCGCAAGGAGAAGGGGCCGATCGTGGTCAACATGTCCACGTCGCGCATCGTCGAAGACCTGGCGAACAAGGCCGGCTGCCCGTTCCACCGCACGGCGGTTGGCGAGGCCAACGTCGCCGACAAGATGCTCGAGACCGGCGCCCTCCTCGGCGGGGAGGGCAATGGCGGGGTGATCGACCCGCGCGTCGGGCTGGTGCGCGACCCGTTCATCGGCATGGCGCTGGTGCTCAACCTCCTGGCCGAGACAGGCCGCAACCTCGGCGACCTCGTCAACGCCCTGCCGGATTATCGGATCGTCAAGAAGAAGTACACGGTGGCGCGGGAGCGGCTGGCGGCCCTGTTCGGGGCGATGAAGGCGCGCTGGCCGGAGGCGAGGAGCAACGAACTGGACGGGCTGCGGCTGGACTGGGCGGACCACTGGATCCACGTGCGGCCGAGCAACACCGAGCCGATCGTGCGCGTCATCGCCGAGGCGCCAGCGCTGGGGGACGCGGACGCGCTGTGCCTGGCGGTGGGGGACTTGCTGGAGAGATGAAGTCAGCGCCAGGCGTTGAGGATGACGTCCTCGTCGGAGAGGGGCACAATCGCATCGCTGTCGTCGTCGAGGTAAAGCCTCAGAGTTGCCGAATCCGAGCCCTCTCCCCAGGGGTGGGGGCCCGGTACTTCAAGGCCCACTTGTAATTCGGGTCGTTCATCCCCGTGGCCTCCATCAACGCTTCTTCCCTGGCGCGGTCTCGCGTGATCTCGGGCGGGCTACCGGCGCAATAGGCGATCGCCTCGCGCACCGCCTCGACGGGCAGGGTGCAGTCGGCGGCGACCTGCTCGGGCGTCTGGGGCACGTCCGTGTCGTAGAGCGCGTCGGCGACGATCTCGCCGCGGATGCGCGTGCCCTTGATGAAGAGTTGCTTGTACGACGACTTCGGGTTGAGCGCCAGGTGTTGCCAGTTCGTCTAGGCCACGACTTTGCCCTCCCTCGCTGATGGGCTACTCCCCAATGGATTATACTTGCTTCGCCCACCCGAAGAGAAGAGGCCCCGGCGGGCGCTTCCGCCTGGCCTGCCTCATGGACGCTCCCGAGAGCGGAGCAGGTTGCTGGTCCGATTGGGTCGGGACGGGAGGCATGCGAGGCTGGATAGCCGGCGGCGTGAGGACCAGGCGCCTGGCCCTGCCATTTTTCGCAGCCCTTCGCCGCGCGTTCTGGTAGAATGGCGGGCATTCCCCGGGCCCCACCAGTCTATCCGCAGCGAGAGGTCCCATGAGTCAGCGAAGTATCGGAGCGAGAACAGCCAGGCTCCTCGTCCTCGTCCTCGGCATGGCAGGGTTGGCGTTCGCGCCAGCGCGAGCCGCCGGCCCGCTGGATGCGCCGGCCAGCGCGGAGCCGCGCGTTCCGGTGGCGACGTGCACGTTGGCGGTCGGCTTCTACGCCAGCGAGGGGAAGGGCCGGCCGTGGAAGCGCGTCTACGCCAAGGACGCCGTCTACAGCCGCGACCTGCTCACCTGCCTGCCCGCCCTGCGCGCCAAACTGGAGCCGGGGCCCAACACGGTGGAGTTGACGCTGTGGGGCAACCTGCCGCAACTCTCCGGCGCGCCGGTGCTGGAGAGCGCCGTCATCCTGCACGACACGAAGGCGTTCGACCTCGACTTCACGCTGGTGCGCGGGCGGGTGGTGCTGACCAACAAGAAGGCGAAGGGCCCGGCCAAGGTTTGGCTGCGCGCGGTTACCGGCGTCCAGGTCACCCTGGCGGAGCCGGGCGACTCGATCGCCCTGGAGATCGCGGGCCGATGGCCGGCGGGCGTGCCGTTCAAGCGAACCGCGAGGGCGGGACACGCCCCGATCCTGGTGTGGGAGGTCCACGTGCTGAAAGGACATGCCGAGCTCAAGGCAGGGAAGAGCGAATATGCGCTGGAGTTTCCCGGCCCGGCCTACTTTTACGGCGACAGCGTGAGCGGGCCGGACGAGGAGGGGCCCCAGCGCCGCACGAAACTGCCGCGCTGGGCCGACAAGAAGGCACCGCCTCTGCCGGAGCAAAAGATGATCGCCGCGCTGGTGGATGCGTACCGCGAGAAGGTGAAGAACAAGGAGACGGAGGAGGTCGCGTCCGAGCTCCTGGCGGGCGCCGCCAAGGACAAGGACGCGGTCCGGGCCGCGCTGACGCGGCAAATCGTCATCACCGCGTCGGCGGCGCTCGACGACGTGGATCGCGTCATCGATGCGCTGGACAACACCAAGTACGCCGACCTGCGCCGTTCGGCGGTGGTGGGGCTGCGGCACTGGATCGGGTCCGCGCCGGGGCGCGACGAGGTGCTGTACGAACGGCTGGTCGATGGCTTCGGCTACACCAAGACGCAGGCCGAGACGGTGATGCAGTTGCTGCACAGCCCGTTCCAGGCCGACCAGCCGGAGACGTACGAGGCGCTGATCGCCTACCTGCGGCACAGCAAGCTGGCGGTGCGCGAGCTGGCGCTCTGGCACCTGCAACGGCTGGCGCCGAGCTGCCGCGACATCCCTTACGATGCCGCCGCTTCCGCCCCCGAGCGCGAGAAGGCGTACCAGGAGTGGAAGAAACGCATTCCGGCGGGAGAACTGCCGCCGCCGCCGAAGCTGCCGCTCCCGAAGAAGAAGACGGAGGGGTGAGGGGGCAGAGCAAGCGCCGGCCCGGCTATACCGGGCGGCGCCGGGGCGGTAGGATGGGACCGCCCGACCGAGCAAGGAGGAGCGGATGAGCAGGCCGATCGTGCTGACGGGCGTCGTTCGCGGGAGGACGATCGCGCTGGACGAGGAGACGGGCTTGCCGGAAGGCTACCGGGTGACGCTGCACCTGATCGTCGAGCCGGACGAAGCGCTGCGCCTGGCCGCGGGCGCCTGGGCGAACATGACGGCGGACGAGGTCGCGTCGTTTGAAGCGCACGTGTCGGAGTTTTACGGAGAGCCTTTCCAGATGCCGGAGGCGGGGGGGCCATGACTTCGCCGCCGTTTCCCGCCGTCCCCAGCCTGCCAGTCGTGGATTGGCTCGTCCCTTGATTCTCCCCTGGCCCCCGCCGCCGAGGCCGCACCATGAAGCTGATCCTGGCCATCATCCAGCCGTCGAAGCTGGAAGCCGTCAAGGAGGCCCTCAACAAGGTCGAGGTCTTTCGCCTGACCATCGTGGACGTGCAGGGCTTCGGCCGGCAGAAGGGCCACTCGGAGGTCTACCGCGGCCACGAGCTGACGGTCAACCTCTTGCGCAAGGTGCAGCTCCAGATCGCCGTCAACGAGGACTTCGTCGAGCCGACCGTCAACGCGATCGTGGAGGCCGGCCGCACCGGCCCCGAGGGCCGCATCGGCGACGGCAAGATCTTCATCCTGCCGCTGGAAGACTGCATCCGCATCCGCACGGGTGAGCGCGGGCCCGAGGCGATCTAAGAAGCAGTCCGTAGTCCGTGGTCCGTAGTCCGTAGCAAAGACAGACACAGCGCGGGGCCCTCTTTACTACGCACTACGGACTACGGACTGCGGGCTAAGGATGAAAGCATGAACATCGAGAACCTCGAAAAGCTCACCGACGAGAAGTGGCTCAACCTCTTCGCCGCCACCTTCGAGAACCGCGGGCACGTCGGGCGCTGGGTGTTCGCCTCGCGCAGGCCGCGGCCGCACGTGGGCAAGCTGGTCGGCGACGCGGTCGTCATCGTGCCGATCCTCTGCAACCCGGGGCAGCCAGCGCGGCTGGTGATGGTGAAGGAGTTTCGCGTGCCGGCGGGGGGCTACGTGATGGCCTTCCCGGCAGGGCTGCTGGAGGAGGGCGAGAGCGTCGAGGAGGCGGTGCGCCGCGAACTGGCCGAGGAGACGGGGCTGGACGTGATCGCCTTCAAGCGCGTTACGGGGCCCCTGTTCTCGACGGCAGGGCTGTCGGACGAGACGGCAGTGTTGGCCTTCGTGGACGTGCGCGGGAACGCGGACGCGAAACCGAGCCTCGAAGAGTCCGAGGACCTCGAGGTGTTGCTGCTCGACCACCCCGCCGTGTGTGCGCTGTGCGACGACAGGTCCGCGTGGATCGACGCCAAGGCGTGGGGCGTTCTCTACCTGTATCAGCAGCTCGGCAAGCTGGAGTGAACGAGGAGGCCTTCCATGTCCGTCCCGCCCGGTCTGCTGCTCTGCTCCGACCTGATCTTCACCAGCCGCATCACCGGCACCGCGCGCGACCTCGGCCTGACCGTGAAGGTGGCCCGCTCCCCGGAGGCGCTGCTGGCCCTGGCGCGGGAGGCACCGCCGGGCGGTGTGCTGCTCGACCTGCATCACCCCGGGCTGGACGTGCCGGACCTGCTGCGCCGGCTGGGGGAGGTGTGCCCGGCGATGCCGCACGTGCTCGGCTACGGGTCGCACGTGGACGTCGCCACGCTCCGGGCGGCGCGCGAGGCGGGCTGCGACCTGGTGCTGCCGCGCAGCAAGTTCGTCGAGGACTTGCCCTCGGCGCTGCCGGCGTGGTTGGGGGCGGGCGCTGGTGAGGCGCCCGCTAACTCGGGTTGAGCTTCGCGAGGAGCCCGGCGCCGAATCGCCGCTCGAGGAGAGCGAGGGCCGGCCCTTCCAGCCCGCACCCGCGCACGTCCAGTTTCTCCAGTTTCTCCAGGGCTTGGGGCTCGGCCAGCGCCCTGGCGCCGGCGTCGGCGATGGGGCTCCCGACCAGGTCGAGGGACCGCAACTCTCCCAGGTGGGACGAGGCGGCGAGGGCCTTGGCGCCTTTGGGGCCGACCTTGTTTCCGCCCAGGCCGAGCTCGCGCAGCCCGGCCAGGCTGGGGCTGCCAGCCAGGGCAGCGGCGCCCCCGTTGCCGACGGAGTTGTTGCTCAGGTCCAGGAAGCGCAACTGGCCCAGGTCGGTCGCGCCGAGGAACGCCGCTAGCGCTGCGTCGGACAGGTGAGTGCCGCCCAGATCGAGCCGCTCCAGGCGGGACAGGTGCGGCGAGCCCGCCAGCACGGCCAGGCCGCGCGAGCCGAGCGGGTTGTCCGAAACGTCGAGCTCGGTCAGGCCGGCGAGGAAGGGGGTCGCGACGATGGCGTTCCACTTCCCCGGCCCCTGGAGCAATCCCCCCGCCAGGCTCAGAGATCGCAGCCTGGCGAGGAAGGGGCAGACGGCCAGTTTCGCGACGGGCGCCTGGCCACGCCCCCCCAAAACGCGCACCCGGTGGATCGGGTGGTGCTCGAACAGCCCGGCCCCGTGCTGGACGAGCGCCTTCACTTCGAGGGCCAATTCGCCGAGAAAGCCCCTGTCGAATTGGCCACACCCGCCGCGCAGGTGCTTCGGGACGTGCGCGAGCCACTTCTGCCGGTGCGCCGTCCACAGCTTCTTCTCGCGCTTGCGCAGTTGGGCGCCTTCCGCGGCGTCGGCGGGCAACTGGGCGAGCCGGCACTGAACGCGGATGAAGTCGGCGCGGTCGGCGTCACCATTCTCCTCCAGCCAGTCGGCGTAGATCAGCCGCGGCGCATCGTCGAGCGGTTCGGCGCAGATCGCCTGAAAGAGCGCCTCGCCGACGTCGATCGGCTTCGCGCGCTCGGGCGCCGGCTTGACGGGGGTCGTGACGCCTTCCTTCTCGATCCGCTTGCGGAGCGCTGCGGAAGGCTCCTCTTGCTGAAAGCGCTCGGGGGCCTGGGCCGCGAGCAGGAGCAGCCCGAGGGCGTGCTTGCATGGCCGCTTCATGCTGCTGCATGTGCAAGCGGTGACGATGCGGTCGGGCCCCGGGAGATGAACGAGCACCTGGTACGGGAGGCGCTCGCTGCCTCGGCAGGAGGCGAACAGCCACGCGCCGTCCGGCGAGATGCGCGGCTCGGCGAACGCATCGCCCTGGGCCAGCTCCCGCCCGGCCTGCGCGGCCTTGCCGTCGGGGGCCACCTGGTAGACGAGCTCTTCGGTCGGCGTCATGGACGAGATTTCGTGAGGGACGTTGGGGCGTGCCGAACACTATGACAGCGCCGGCCTCGCGCCGCAAGCGCCGGCACTTCGCGGTTTCGGCGAGCCTGCGGGCGGCGTATACTGAGAAGAGTGCCCCGCCCCTGTCGCTAACGCGAGGAGCATTGCCATGGCGAACGATCCTCTTCTGGCCCCTCTGATGTTGACGCACGAGGCGATCCTCACGCCTTCGACGCCGGCCGAACAGGCCCCCACCCCGGGCGCGGCGTTGCCGGCGCCCACCGAGGAGCAGGTGCAGGCGAGCGACCGGGCGTTCGCCACGCCGGGCGAGCAGGAGCTGGTCGCCGGCCTGCTCGGTATGCAGGTCGGCGTGCTGGTGCTGCGCGACCTCTTCGTGCAAACGGTCGAGGCGCCCGCCGGGGAGAAAGAGCGGCCCCGCAAGCCAAAGGAAGAAGAAGGCGTGCGCTGAGCCGTGCCCGTTACTTCCCGGCCGGCGACAGCTTCCACGTCTCGTCGAAGAAGCCCGCCGCGACCACCTTCCCCGCCCACTGCGAGGACGGCGGCGTTCGCACGTCGAGCACCGCATAGTCCGGCAGCTTGGGCACCTGACGCGCGTTGTTCAGGTAGTCGTAGTCGCGGTAGGTGAAGCCGCTGTTGAGCACGACGTAGCGCTTCGGGTTGAGCGGATTCGGATAGATCAACACCGGCACGTGATGCGCCGCGTCGAACGTCTCCTCACCCAGCCGCACGCTCTTTGCGTCCCAGCCGACCGGCAGCTTGCCGGCGATCTTGCCCAGCACCTTGTTGCTGGACGGGTCGCCCCACAGGATGAGGTTGTGCGCCGCGACGTCGGCGGGCGTGACGGCGCTATCGTCCTTCACGCGGGCGTCGCCGCGGAACTGCTTCCGCCAGTGGTCGATGGCCCGGTTCATCTCGCCCTTCGTCCACGCCCCCACCTTGTCGTTGAGCGGCTTGCCGGTCGGGCGCACGATCAGGAAGCTGCCCATGAAGGCGTCGTCGATCGGCCCCTGTAAGCCGTGGCTCTTGCGCAAGGCGCCACCGTCGGCGCTCTTGACGGCCTTCCACTTGCCGGCCTCCTTGCGGAAGTGAGCGGTCCAGGAGCGGTCGGACAAGATAGGCGCCGCCTCAATCGCCTCATCCGGACCGAGGCCGATCATCACGGAGGCCTTGGTGATTTCCACGGGGCACTCGCCCGGGCCGAAGGACACGGTGAACGCGGTCACGTTCTTTTGCGGCGAGACCACGACATTTTTCGTGCCCGATCCGCGCGACGTCGGCACCAACCGGGCCAGAACGCTGGCCTCCTCCCAGTGCTTCTCCAGGCCGTCGATCGTCAACCAGTGCGCCCTGTTGTAGCGCAGCGTCCACGTCTTGAAACGGACCACCTGAGGCACGCTCACCCGCCCGCGCGCGGCGATGCGGTCGATTCGCCGGTCGATCTCCTTCTTGGCCTCGGGGTGATAGCCGTGCCCCGTCTTGGGCCCGATGAGGTGAACCAGCGTCAGGCCGTCCTTCTTCATCGCCCCCGCCATCCGGTCGGCCGCTTGCTTCTGCGGGTCGTCCGCCCCGCTGTAGGCGACCACCGGGCAGTTGAAGAGGTTGCCCGCGTAGTCCGTGCAGTCGTACAGGTGCAACAACTTGCGCTCGTACCACGTCGGGCGATAGTCCTCCTTCTGGAACACCTTCAGGAAGTCGGCCGTCTCGCTGAACCCAGCGCCAGGCGCCGCGGCGCACCACTTCCCCGGATAGTGGACCGCGAACTGCCAACAGCCTGCCCCGCCCATGCTGAAGCCGCGCATCACCACGCGGTCCTCGTCGATGGCGTAGTGCTTCTGCACGTGCGCCAGCGCCTCCATGACATCTATCTCGCCAGCGAACTTGAAGGCGTTGCAGTAGCGCCCGAAGGGGTGCAGGACGAACGCATGCGCCGGCGCGAACTCGCCCGCGCTGCGCTGGCGCTCGTCGATGAAGTTCAGCTCGGTCTTCTTCTCGCCCCGACCGTGCAGCCAGACGTCGAGCCGATGGCGGTGCGGCGAGCCCGGCCGGTACGAGGCCGGCACCACCAGCCCGTAAGGCTGGACCGAGCCGTCGATCCTCGAAACGAAGCCTCGCACCACCAGCCCCGTCGCCGTCGTCCACGGCGCCTTGCCGGCGCGAAGAAGTTTCACCCGCTCGCGCCCCGTGTCCAGCAGGGCCCGGGCCACGCCGACCTCGCGCACGGCAAACATCTCGTTGTAGGCGACGGCGTAGCGCACCGCCTTGTGGTAGACCTCGACGTCCGGCAAGAGGGCGCGCAGCGCTGGCTTCAGCGACTTGCGCAGGGCCTCGATCTCGTCCCCGAGATCTGCGAGGCCCTGTTGGAGGGCCTTGCGGTCGTCGGCGCCGCTCTCGACGCCGGCTGGCGGGATGGGCCGGACCTTCTCGGGGACGTTGTCGCCCGGCCCGTCCGCGTGGAGGGCCGCGGCGCACGCCAGGACGAACGCGGCAATCACCCACCGTTTCATGTCTCACGCCTTTTTCTTCGGGCCCATGTCGTAGACGCGCACCACCCCGTCGAAGAACGGGATCGCGAGCAATCGGCCGTCTGGGTGAAGCGAGAGGTCGCGCGCGTTGTTCGGCAGCGTCAGGGCGAACGTGCTCAGCGGCTGGTCCGGCTTCCACGCCCACAGCACGCCGCCGTTGCCCCCGCCGACACCCAGGACGTGCCCCGACGCGTGAAACGCCACGCCCCAGGCCGTGCCGTTGAAGTTGGGGCGCGGCCGCAGGAGCTGCTTCTGCTTGCCCGAGGCCCAGTCGAACAGCACCACGAGCGGGTTGCCGATGCCCGCGAAGGCGTTGCTCACGTTCGTGATGCCGGCGCAGGCCAGCATGCCGCCGTCGGCGCTGAACGCCATGCTCCGCGCGCCGCCGATGTCCGCCATGAACGTCTTGTCGTACTTGTACAAAATCTTGGCGTCCAGGTCGCGCGTCGCCACGCCCCGCGCCAGGTCCCACACCTTGACGACGCCCTTGAGGTCGGCCGACGCCAGCGACCGGCCGTCGGGGTGGAAGGCGACGTTGTAGACGTGGCAGGCGTGCCCCTCCAGCGTGCGCACGAGCTTGCAGTCAGGCACCGACCACAGCTTGATGACGCGATCGTTGCCGCACGACGCCAGCGTGCGCCCGTCGGGGCTGACGGCCAACGCGCGCACCCAACCGCGATGAGCTTGAAAAGCCTTCGGGGCCGGCGCCTCGGCCTCGGTCGGCCAGACGAACATCTGCCCGGCCCAGTCTCCCGTGAAGAGCAACTTTTCGCGAGCGGCGAAGGCCAATGCCCGCACCCAGCTGCGATGCCCGGCGAGGACGGTCTTCTTGCCGCTGTCGAGTTGCCAGCGCACGACGGCGTTGTCCTGGGCGCCGGCGAAGACGAACTTGCCCGTCGGGTCGATGCGGCAGCCGATCAGCGGGCTCGGGTGGCGGTGCTGGCCGACGAGGTGCGCCTGCTCCGGCACCACCTTGACGGGCGGAGGCGCCGCGCCGCACTTGCGCACGGGCGGGGCGGCGGCGAAAAAGGCCTTGCTCACGCCAAAATCTCCGTGATAGCGCTGGTCTTGGGGTCGGCCATCGGGATCGGGCGCTGATTGACGTAGTGGTTCTTCTTGGGGTCGAGGCCGAGGGCGCGGAAGTAGGTGTGGAACAGGTGCCCACCGTTGACCTGGCGCTCGACGACGGCCGTACCGTTGGCGTTGGTCTTGCCCGACGTCGCCCCGCCCTTGATCCCGCAACCGCCCAGCGCGACCGCCCAGGCGCGCGACCAGTGATCGCGGCCGTAGTTGCGGTTGATGGTCGGCGTGCGCCCGAACTCGGAATTGACGATGACGAGGGTGGACGACAGCATCCCGCGCTGATCGAGGTCGTCGAGGAGCGTGGCGAAGGTACGGTCGATCTCGCCGAGTTGCTCGATGTGGAAGTCGAAGTTCTCGTGGTGCGTGTCGTAGTTGCTGTGCGTCACCTTCACGAACGTCGCCCCGCCCTCGAGCAGGCGGCGGGCCATCAGGCAGTGCCGGCCGAAGTCGTGCCGGCCGTAGCGGTCGCGCAAGGCCATCGGCTCCTTGCTGGAGTCGAAAAGGTCGCGCTTCTTCATCAGCCCCGCGGCCTGATCGTAGGAGTGCGTGTAGGCCTCGGTCTCGGCGGTGCGCCGCTGGCGGAGGAAGCGCTCGCTGGCCTTGAGGCGCAGGGCCTGGCGCTGGCGGTCGGCGGCGGCGCTCAGGTCGGCGGGCCGGGCGATGTTGGGGGGCGCTTGGCCGTCGTCGAGCGAGATGGAGGCGAAGCGCGGGCCGAGGAAGGCGGCGTCGCCCTTGTTGACGCCCCCGTTGCCGCGCGGCGTCACGTGGACGTAGCCCGGGAGCGGGTTGCGCTCGTCGCCGAGCAGCTTGGCGCACACCGAGCCGAGGTGCGGGTACTCCGTGGCCGGCTCCTGCCGCCGGCCGGTGTGCATGATGTAATGGCCCTTGCCGTGATCGTCCTCGGCCGTGTTGATGCCGCGCACCAGCGCCAGCTTGTGCATCATCGTCGCCACGTGCGGCAACAGTTCGCAGATGCGCACGCCGGGCACCGAGGTCGCGATCGACTGGAACGGCCCGCCGGTGTTGGTGCCCGGTTTCGGGTCCCACGTCTCGAGTTGGCTCACGCCCCCCGCCAGGAAGATCATCAGCACGCGCTTCTGCGCCCTGGCCAGCGCCTGCCCCGAGGCGGGCTGGACCAGGTCGGCGAAGCTCAGCGCCCCCGCGGCGCCGGCCGCTCCCAGGAGGAAGCGCCGCCGCGAGATCACGTGGTCGGCGCCGCCGCAAGCGTACGAGCAAAACATGGTCGTCCCCCCTTCAGTCGGCTCGCCCTCAGTGATTGAATCGAAACTCCGCCGACGCGAGCAGCGCCCAGGCGAGGTCCTGCAAGGCGGCGACGCGATCCTTCGGCCGGGCCGCCAGGAACTCGGCCACTTCCTTGCGTTCCTCGTCGTCGGGCAAGCGCGTCAACGCGCTCAGATAAAGCTCCTCCGCGAGGGCATCGCCCTCAAGCCGTTCCAGGCGCGCCGTCAGGCCGCCCGGGCGCGGCACCAACCAGGACCGCAACGCGGCGCCGTTGGCCACGAACAGCGCCTGGTCCACGCGAGCGTCGAAGCCCTCCAGGCTGCCCGCCGGGGCGCCGAAGGAGGCGACAAACGGGCCCACGTTGCCGTTCAGGCGGGCGTAGAGGTTGGCCTCGGTCGCAGCCTTGCCCAGACCGAGCCGCGTGTTGTCGGTCAGCCCCGTCGCCTGCATCAGCGACCAGGCGAGTTGTTCCGGCGACAGCGGCTTGAGGCGGGCCACGCCGTAGGGCGGGATGGCCTTCTCCTCGACGCCGGGCGGCAACGCGCTCGAGCGCTGGTAGGCGTCGGTGAGGGCGAGCTCGCGCAGGAACCATTTGACGTCGAACTTGTGCGAGACCAGTTCCCGCGCCAGCAGGTCGAGCAACTCGGGGTGGGTCGGCGGGTTGGCGGGGTGGTCCATGTCGAGCGGATGGATCAGGCCGCGGCCCATCATCTGTGCCCACAGGCGGTTGGCGATGTTGCGGCGGAATGGCTCGTAGTCGGCGCGGGCGACCTGGGGGGCGAGGAGGGAGCGCCGGCTGTAGCGCGGCACCCCGCGCACGTTGCGGGCGGGGGCGCTGACGTAGCCTTTCATCTTGGCGTCGGTCGGGGCCGTGAGGGCGGGGCCGCCGGGCACGCGCGGCAGGCTGCTCTTGGTCACCTTGGCCGGGTCGAACACCGACTGGAACGTCACCTCGCCGTCGGCCTTCTCGCTCAGGACGGCCAGGCGGAGCTTGGCGTCCGTGACCACCGAGGTTCGACTCACGAAGGCGAACAGGCCGTAGTAGTGGGCCTGCTTGTAGTCCTCGACGCGCGGGTGGTCGTGGCACTGAGCGCACTGGAGGTTCATGCCCAGGAACAATCGGCTGACGTCGCGCGTGACCAGGTTGGGCTCGGCGCCGCGCTCGAGGAAGAACTTGGCCGGGCCGCGTACCTTTGGGTCGGCGCCGTCGGCGCTCAGCATCTCGCGGGCCAGTTGGTCCCACGGCTTGTTGGCGGCGAACGAGGTGCGCAGGTATTCGTGCCAGACGGCGCGCGGCACGAAGCGGTCGGCGCGGCGCTCCATGAGCACGACGTCGAAGACGTGCGCCAGGTGCCGGGCGTGCTCGGGGCTGGCAAGAAGGCGGTCGATTAGAGCACGGCGCTTGTCGGGCGCCGGGGAACTCAGAAACGCACGCGCCTCGGCGGCCGTCGGCTGCATGCCGGTCAGGTCGAGATAGATGCGGCGCAGGAACTCGGCGTCGGAGGCGGGCCCGGCCGACCGGCGCGCGTAGGCGGCCTTGCCGGCGGCGAGATGCTGGTCGATGCGCTGGTGTAGAGGCAGGGGGCGCACGACGGGCGCGGCGGCGGGAAGAGGGGCCGTCAGACAGAGGGCCGCGAGCAGAGAAGAGAAGGCCGAGCGGAGCATCGTCGCGCCTCCGGTGGGATGGCGGGAGGGAGGAAGGCGGGGAGGGCGGGGTAGCTTTGCGCATCGTCCTCCGAACGGCGGCGGACGTCAAGCGATTTCGGACGGAAAGCGGACGAGTGGACGAGGGGCCCGCTAAGTCGCAAGCGGCGATTCCGCCGACCGCCGCTTGCGGCCTAGTGGGCCCCCCTACGCGCTGAACTCCGGCCCCGAGACCTGTCGGAGCTTGTGGCCGCAGTCGTCGCACACCTCCCAGCGCTCGCGCAGGAAGATGCCCACGAGGATCAGGGGCCAGAAGAAAATGCCGATGCAGATCAAGACGATGCTGATGGTCGCCATCTGGGCCTCCACGCGAGGCCGGCGCCGACTGCCGCACTCGGGGCACTCCTCCCGGCGGCCCCGCCTGGGCCGGTCTTCGCGGTCGTCCCGATCTTCGTAACGCCTTCTCGACGGCCGATCTTCATCGCGGTCGTCCTCGTGGCGCCGTCTCGATGGCCGATCTTCGTCGCGCTCGTCCTCGTCGTGCCGTCTCGAGGAGCGGCGCTCGCCGTTGCGCCGCGAGGGCCGCTCGTCGGGCTCTGGAGAAGGCGAGCGCTTCTCTTGCTCCGGCACCGTCTGGGCGGGCGCCTTTCCCGGCAACTGGACGAGTTGACCGCAGACCTGGCAGGTGATCTGCCGGCCTTCGTGGGCGTCGGGCGCCGACAGGCGCGTGCGGCAATGGGGACAGGTGAACGCGAGCATGGCGGGGCTCCTGGCTAGACCTTCCGATGATGGTACACGTACGCGAGGGCGCGAGGAAGCGAATTCGCGCGCCTCGCCAGCGAATTCCGCGCCGCGGGCCCTTGTGCCGCCCCCGCGCGCCGCGATACCATGACACGCTCATCCATCTTTCGTCGCGAGGGCACCCTTGTCATGCACGCACAGCCCGTCGAGCGCGTCGTCGATCTGACCGATCCGGCCCGCAATGCCCTGTTCAACGTCTCTCTCAACGAGGCGCGCGCCGCCCTCGCCGCCGGCGACGTCGAGGCGGTGCGCCGCTTCGACGGGCATTTCGCCCTCGTGGCGAAGTCGGGCCAGCTCGTTCGCATGGCCCGCTCCCTCGCCCGTCCCCTGCGCTACTTCGTCGCCAAGAGGCGCGAAGGCCCCGCCCTGGTGGCTGCCGAGCGCATCGACGCCATCCACGACTGGTTGCGCCGCGAGGGCCTCGCCGACCAGTTCCACCCCTCCTACACGCGCATGGTGCCCGCCCACCACGTGACGGAGGTCGCGCTCGTTGGCTGCCCCGACCCCAGCCCGACCTATCGTCGCTTCTTCGCCCCCACGCGCAACGCCCTCGGCACCGACCTCGACCAGATTGGCCGGGCCTACGTCGGCGCCCTGAGCGACGAGATCACGCGCTGGCTGCAACTCCGCGCCACCACAGGCCCGCTCGGCGTTGGTTTCTCCGGCGGCATCGACAGCGGGTCGGTCTTCCTCGTCGCTTACCACGCGCTGCTTCAACTCGGCCAGAGCCCTTCCCGCCTCAAGGCCTTCACCCTCGCGGTGGACGGCGGCGGGGAGGACCTGGAACAGGCCCGCGGCTTCCTCGACGAGCTGGGGCTGGGGATGTTTTTGGAGCCGATCGAGGTGCCGGCCGGCGCGATCGACTGGCGACAGGCCGTGCGCACCGTCGAGGACTACAAGCCGCTCGACATCCAGTCGGCCGCCATGAGCCTCGCCCTGTGCCGGGCTGTCCGCGACCGCTACCCCGCGTGGCGCTACCTCCTCGACGGCGAGGGCGGCGACGAGAACCTCAAGGACTACCCGATCGAGGAAAACCCCGAATTGACGATCCGCAGTGTCGTCAACAATCGCATGCTCTACCAGGAGGGCTGGGGCGTCGATGCGATCAAGCACTCGCTGACCTACTCCGGCGGGCTGAGCCGAGGGTACGCCCGGACCTACGCCCCGGCCGCGATGCTCGGCTTCGAGGGCTTCAGCCCCTACACGCTGCCCAACGTCATCGAGGTGGCCGAGGGCATCCCCTTCGCCGACCTGACGCAGGGCAGCCACGAGAAACTGTATGCCCTCAAGGGCGAGGTGGTGCGCCGCGGCGTCAAGGCCGTCACCGGCCTGGACATGCCGGTCTTCCCCAAGCGGCGCTTCCAGCACGGCGCGCCGGGCAAGGGCCTCTTCGCCGAGCTGTTCCCCACGCAACCCTCCACGTACCGCCGGGCCTTCCATGCGCTCTACGAAGGATGAGTTGGTGGGCCCGGCGCTCGACCGCTGGGTGTTGGAGCAACGCCCGCCGCGCAACGCCGTCGATCCCCGGCGCCCCTACGCCTTCTTCGTCGAGCCCGAGCGCACGGCGGGCGGGGCCGTGGAAGACGTCGCGACGATCTTCCTGACCAACCGCGAGTGCCCCTTCCGCTGCCTGATGTGCGACCTGTGGAAGAACACCACCGAGGAGCGCGTCCCGGCCAGCGCCATCCCGGCCCAGATCGAGTGGGCCCTGGAGCGGCTGCCGCCGGTGCCGCACGTCAAGCTCTACAACAGCGGCAACTTCTTCGACGCCCAGGCCATCCCCCCCGGCGACTGGCCCCTTGTCGCGGAACTGCTCGCCCCATTTCGGACCGTCATCGTCGAGAACCACCCCGCGCTGGTGGGCGAGCGCTGCCTGACGTTTCAAAAGCTCCTGCGCGGCGCGCTACAGGTCGCGATGGGCCTGGAAACGATCCACCCCGAGGTATTGCCGCGCCTCAACAAGCGCATGACGCTCGCCGACTTCGAGCGTGCGACGCGCTTCCTGACGAGCCACGACGTTGCGGTGCGTGCCTTCCTCCTGCTGCGGCCGCCGTTTCTCATGGAGGAGGAAGGGCTGTTCTGGGCCAAGCGCTCGCTGGAGTACGCCTTTTCGGTCGGCGTGGAGTGCTGCGCCGTCATCCCGACGCGGGCCGGCAACGGGGCGATGGAGCGGTTGCAGGAGCTCGGCGAGTTCGCCCCGCCGCGCCTGTCGTCGCTGGAGGATGTGCTGGACTTCGGGATCGGGCTGCGCGCCGGCCGCGTGTTCGTGGACCTGTGGGACGTGGAAAAGCTCTTCGACTGCCCGCGCTGCGGCCCGGCGCGGGCGGAGCGCCTGCGGCGCATGAATCACACGCAGACCGTCGAGCCGTCCGTCCCGTGCGAGTGCCGCCCATGATTCGCGAGCGTGCCGACGTGGCGATCCTGGGGGCCGGGTTTGCCGGGAGCCTGATGGCGCTGGTGCTGCGCCGGGTGGGCCGCAGCGTCGTGTTGCTGGAGCGTGGCACGCACCCGCGCTTCGCGGTGGGGGAGTCGTCCACGCCGGTCAGCAACCTCGCCCTGGAGGAACTGAGCCGCGAGTACGACCTGCCGCGCCTGTGGCCGTTGACCGAGTGGGGCCGCTGGCAGCGCACCTACCCGCACCTGGCCTGCGGGCTGAAGCGCGGCTTCACGTTCATGCGCCACGAGGAGGGGCGCGAGTTTCAGGCGCGGCCCGACCACGGCAACGAACTGCTGGTGGCTGCCAGCCCCAACGACGAGGTGGCCGACACGCACTGGTTCCGCGAGCACTTCGACCACTTCGTGTTGCAGGAGGCGCTCGCCGCGGGCGTACCCTATTACGATCGGACGGAGATAACCTCCCTCGAAAGGGACCGTCCCTGGAAGTTGCGCGGAAGCCGACTCGGCGAGGAAGTGCTGGCGACGGCCGATTTCGTCATCGACGCGACGGGCCCCGCTGGCGTACTTTGTCGGGCGCTCGACATCGACACCAGCCCCTCCGAGTTACACACGAGCTCCTGGACGGTCTTCAACCACTTCACGGACGTCGAATTGTGGGGAAGCCTGTACGTTGAGGCGGGCGGCGACACTTCCGCCCACCCCTACCGCTGCGACGACGCGGCGCTGCACCACGTCTTCGACAAGGGCTGGATGTGGGTGCTGCGCTTCAACAACGGCGTGACCAGCGCCGGCTTCGCCCTCAACGGCGACGTTTCCCGGCCGGACGAGACGATTGCGCCCGAGGTCGAGTTCGAGCGCTACCTGCGCCGGTGGCCATCGGTGGCGCGGCAGTTTGCGAGGGCGAGGCCGGTGCAGCCGTGGGTGCGGACGCGGCGCATGCAACGGCAGGCGCGTCGGGTGGCCGGCGAGGACTGGGCGCTCTTGGCGCACGCGGCCTACTTCCTCGACCCGCTGTTCAGCTCCGGGAACGCGCACACCTTGTTGACCATCGGCCGGCTGGGGCGAGCCCTGGGCCGGCACTGGGGCAAGGCGTCGCTGGAGGGGGAACTGGTAGGCTACGAGCGGCGCCTGCTGCGCGAGGTCGCGTTCGTCGATCAGCTGGTGCATGGGTGCTATCGATCGTTCCGGCGCTTCGACGTGCTGGCGGCGTTCGTCATGTACTATTTCGCCGGCGCGATCCAGGCGGAGACGCGGCGGCGGGAGGGCAAGGTGGGGGAGGACGACGAGTTTCTGTTCTCGCACCACCCGCCGTTCCGGGAGGCGGTGTTCCGTGGGCATGAGGCGGTGGTGGGCATGACGGGAGAGCACGGGCACGTGCCGGGGGACGCGGAGGGGCTGGCGCGCGAGGTGGCGCGGGAGATCGCGGCGTACAACCCGGCGGGGCTGTGCGATGCGAGGAAGAAGAACATGTATCCGTTCGTGTGAGGTCAGGCGATCGAATGGGCCGAGGCCGACGTCTTCGCCCGCCGCGAGGATGTCGGTATCCGCTTCACCAGCCTTGTTTCGCGTAGGCCTCTTGACTCCGCAACGCCTTATTGTATTATAAATCAAGAATACTGGCACGCCGGCACGAGGACGTGTAGGAGGCGAAGCCGTGATTGAGCCGGTAATCATCTGGGACTTGGAAGAGGAACCGGACGGCAACTGTGCCCACATCGCGGAGCACGGCATCACGAAGGACGACGTGGCAGACGTTGTGAGTGATCCGAGCAACGAGACGGTGCCGAGCGATTCGTCCGGCCGGCCCGCGACGTTCGGGTGGACGGAGAGCGGGAAACACATCCTCGTTGTGTGGGAGCACGTCGAGGACGACCCGCGAACCATTTACCCGGTGACCGCCTACGAAGTGCCTCCCCGGAGGAGGAAAAAGCGATGACCCAGCACGTCCACCGCAAGATCGACCGAACGCCGGAGGAGGCCGCCCGCCTCAAGGCCGACCGCGAACGCTACCAGCGGGAGAAGCCAAGCCCCGAGCAACTACTTGCGGAAGGCGGGCACGCGAGCTTCGTCCCTCTGGGGGAATTGCTCTCGCTTCACCAGCTCGCGGCGTGTTTCAAGCAAGAGCGCCTGCGGCAGAACCTCACCCTCCGCGACATGGAGGAGCGTACGGGCATCGCCGAGGCCACCCTCTCCAGGCTGGAGAACGGACGCACCGAGAACCCAACCGTGGACACTCTCTACCGGGTCGCTGCCGCTCTGGGAAAGACCGTCTGCTGGACCTTCCAGGATGACCCGACGAAGTCGCCTCCCCTCGCACGCGCGTAGCCGATCCGTCCTCCGGGTCTGCGCGGACACGGAGAAATGTCGGGAGGGAGCGGACTACTTTCGCCTCTTCAGTTCATCCGCCCACGCGGAGGCCTCACGGGCGGCCCGTGTCCCCGGATACTTCTTCATCACAGCATCCAGTTTGGCCAGCCCCTTCTTCTCTTGGTGCCGGATTAGCAGATCGCGTGCAACGAGCAAGCCCGCCGTCGCATCCTCTTCGTCCTTCGGTGTCGGCTCAGTCTTTGCCTTGGGGGCCTCATCTTTGGGCTTGGCGATGGGCGGCTTCGCGGCCGACGAAAGATTTGGCTGGCAGGGCCAAGTTTATTGACCGAACGAAAATGAGGGCCCCGGCAGCCGCACACACGGCGAGCCCCACACAACCGCAAGAGAACAACAACCGCTGCCGCCGGACAGCTGCTTGCTGCCTTCGGAGGTCCGCTCGTTGCCACGCGATGCGCCCATCCTCTTCGAGTTGCTGCCTTCGGAGGTCCGCTCGTTGCCACGCGATCCGCTCCTCCTCTTGCCGATCAATCTCGTCGGGGGAGACATCGAGGCCGCACCTTGAGCATGTCCGCCTGGTCAGCGTCACACGCTTCTTGAACTCAAATTGCTCGCCGCACCTTGGACACCGATAGTGGTATTGGTGCTTGGCCATGCATTCCCCCGGTCAGCTCACGGGACAGACGGGACTGAGGCTGGGGCATTGTAGCTCAGCCCGAGGCGAGCGAATAGGAGAAAGGCGACAGCGGGCGATCCCGCCGCGCATGTCGCCCTGGCTGGCGCGAACCTGTCCCCAGAGTTCCACCTCCTAACAGTGTGCTTTTCACAAGGAGAAACTGCTTATGACCATTCCCGGGGCCACCCGATGCCTTCTTCTATCGCTGCCGTGTACCGTCCGCTTTGGCAAGAAGTGCAGAACGTTCACTCCGTCTGGCGCTTGAACCGGCAACTGTTCGGCTCATCACCTCAACGCATCGATTTGCTGAACCGTTTCGGCTGCATCGTCTTCGGCACCTTCCAACGTCTCCTCCGCACGATGTCGCGTTGTCGATCTTCCGGCTGCTCGACTCCGCCACCCAGCGGGGCGGAAAGGACGAAAACCTCTGCCTTGATCGCCTGGTTTATGTGGTCAAGGCGGATTGCCCCTCTCTCGGCGATGAACTCGGCGACCTGCTCAGCGAACTCAGGGGTCATATGAGTCCCTTTCTCAACCTTCGCAACCAGGTCAGCGCCCACAACGCCCTTCACACGACCCCCGCACTTTACGATGGGACTTCCACCGTCCTCGCTCCCAGCCGGGAAGTCATCGAAACGGTCCTCCGTTGCGCCCGAAGGTTCATGAACGCCGTGCAAAAACGCTACGAACACGGAGAGGCCTACTACTACGACGCAACGCTCCACGAGCCGGGCGACGGGAAAACGCTGAGCCGGCATTTGACCAATCTGGCAGCGTTGGACGATCGCTCGGAGTAGCGGACGGCCGAGACGTTCTTGGCGCCCGCCTGGACGCCGAGATGCTACGAAGGCCCCCCCCAGTTCAACCCAGAGGCTTGTACGTTCCTGTGGGCCGGGGCTACCGTCGCGCCGGCCGCAGAAGATAGTCTTCGCCCGCCTCGCGAATGTCTGCATCAGGGTGCGAGGCGGCGCGCCGCGCCAGGTTCGCGGTCAGCCGCTCATCCAGGTGTTCGTACAGTTCGAGGAAGCGGCGATACTCGTCGTAGGTTCCCTCCCGCAACAAAGGCTCTGTCTCCTGCTCGATGCGCCCCAGCACCAAGTCGCGCGGGAGGGAGAGGATGAGCTCGCGCACGGTCCTGATCGAGCCATGCGAGAAGCCGGCCAGGAACACTAGTACCGTGGCTATCGAAAGGTGAAGGGTTGACGGAAAAAGCGCTTGAGGTCAACCCTTCACCTGTCCGCACGTACACAACGGCTGTCCAGCATTTATTGAATGGTGCGGCCACTCCGCTGGTCATGCCTTCGGCTGCTTCGGGTACTCCAGCACGGGGTAGAGCTTCTCGAGCTTGATGCGGGCGTTCTCCGTCGTGAAGCGCCACCGCACCTTCGCTTCCATTCGGTTGCGTTCCGCTTCCCACGCGGCCACCTCGCCGACCACCAGTTCCTTGCTCTGCATCCGCCTGTCCAAACATTGCCCCGACAGCACGCTCAACTCCATCTCGGCCATGTTCAGCCAACTGCCGTGCTTGGTGGTCGGATGAAACTCCAGCCGATCACACAGCCTCTTGGCTTCCTTGGTGGCGAACGCTTGGTACAGCGCTCCGCCCGTGTGCGTGTTCAGGTTGTCGCACGCCAGCCGGGCCTTGATCGCCTTGGGGTAATACACGTCCAGCAGTTCCTTGACGCAGTGGGCCCATTCGACCTTGCGCCGCTGGTCCGTCACCCACACGCGCCGCCACCCCCGCAGCGGCTCGAAGAACATAAAGAGATTGCACGTCCCCTTACGCTCGTATTCGCCGTCCCGCCGCCGCACCTGTCCCGGTTGCATCTCCTGCGGTTGCCGCACTTCGCCCACCAACTGCTTGCTCGCTTCGTCCACGCACGCCACGGGGAAAAGCGGGTCGTAGGGGAGTTTGTAGAGCTCCAGGATTGCTTCCATGCGCCACACGAACTCGCCGTTGGCCTTGGGTGGGATGCACCACATCTTCACCAGCCACGGCTTGAGTTCGTTTTTTGAGCGTCTGCCGCACGGTCTCCGGGCAGGCGCGATCGGCGTATTGCAGTTCGACCATCTTCTCGGCCAGCAAGCGAATGGTCCAACGCCTTCGTCCGGGGGGGCGGCTTGCTGCAGGCCAGGGCGATCAGGTGGGCCTCCTGTTCGCCATCGAGCTTGCGGCGGCGATGCCGCGACTTGGGGCTGCGAGTGAGGACGGCCTCCAAGCCCTCTTCGACGAAGGCCTGGCGCACGCGACAGGTGGTAGCCAGGCCGACAGCAAAGGTGGTGCGGACCTGCTCATCGGGCCAGGCCGGACCAGCGGCGGCATCCGCCTTGAGCAGGACCCAGGCGCGGGTGATCTTTCGGGCAGCCGCTTTGCCCTGGCTCACCAGTGCCTCCAGGCCTTGCCGCTCCTCATCGGTCAGTTTCACCACATACTTCTTGTTCATCGCCGATGTCTTCCTCCTGGGAATCAACGAAACTGTTCCCAGTGTAGGGCCCGCCGCCAACCTTTCAATAAATCATGGGCAAGGCACTAACTCCGGAAACAGTTGCGACAACTCCGCCTGAGAGAGGGAGCGAGCGACAACCAGCGCCGTTGCCCGTTCCGGCCCTCGCAAGGCCGGCCGTAACACCGCGATGCGATCTCCCCCGTTCGTGAGGAACTCGCGGGGTGCCTGGGCGAACGAGTTGTGGGCCGCGACCAGGTTTTGCCACAAGGACAGGGCCGGTGAAGCGGGTTGCGTCATTTGCCGAAGCCTCGCATAATGCCGCCGGCGGCTCAATACCGCCCCAGCATCGCGTCCGCCGCCTGCGTCGTCCACTTGTCGTCGTTGTCGTGCAGCGCCGCCAGACACTGCTTCACCCGCCGGTCCGACAGCTTCAGGAAGTAGCGCCCCGCCGTCACGTCGCGCCCCACCTCCTCCACGTTTCCGTTCCCCAGCGTCATCAGATGATCGAGCCGCGCCAGCGTGCAGCTCGAGGCGTACAGCTCGCAGGCGGCGTCGGCGAGGCGCTCCAAAACATACTGCCGGAACGGCAACTGGATCTGGTGCTTGATCGCCATCGCCTGCACCGCCAGGCTGAAGTCGCGCACCCGCGCCCCCAGGTCCTTCGCCGCCGGGCGCAGCGCGGCGGCGCGCACCGGCACGTCCGGCGTCGTCACGCGCGCCCACAACTGCTTGCCGCCGAAGCTCAGCAGCGTGCCGAACCGCGTGAACGGGTGCGACAGCGCGTCCTTGACCTTGAGGAGCTGGTCGGCCACCGGCTTCAGGCCGTAGACGACGATGAACGCCCGCAAGACGTCGTTGGCGCCTTCGCCGATCTGGTTCAGGCGCGCATCGCGCATCATCCGCTCGTAGGGCTCGTCGGTGAAGAACGCCTTGCCGCCGTAGATCTGGATGGTGTCGTTGACGATCTGCCACAGCGCCTCGGTGGACCACACCTTGAGCATGGCCGTCTCGAGCATGTAGTCCTCGAAGCCTCGGTCGATGAAGCTGGCGCACTCCGCCGTCGTCGCCTCCATCGCGAAGGCGTGGGCGGCCGCGTAGGCGATCTTCTTCTTGACCAGCTCGAACTCGCTCAGTGGCTGCTCGAACTGCACGCGCTTCTTGGCGTGCGTGCAGGCCGCCTTTAGCAGTACCTTGGCCACGCCCGTGCAACTCGCCCCGAACGTCGTCCGGCCAAAGTCGAGGACGTGCAGCGCGATCCGCAGTCCCTTGCCGGGCTTGCCCAGGATGTTCTCGGCGGGCACCACCATGTTCTCGAACGCCAGCCGGCCCGTCGCCGTGCCGCGAATGCCGACCTTCTCCATCCGCTTTTCCAGCACCTTGAAGCCGGGCAGGTCCGGCGTGACGAGGAAGGCGGTGATCTGTTTCTTCTTGTCGGGGCCGATGCCGGGGGTGCGCGCCATCACCGTCAGCACGTCGGCGATCCCGCCGTTGGTGATCCAGCGCTTGGTGCCATTGAGGACGTAGGCCTTGCCGTCGGCCGTCGGCGTTGCCGTCGTCTGCACGTTGCCGGCGTCGGAGCCCGCCTCCGGCTCGGTCAGGGCGAACGCAGCCAGCTTCTCGCCCTTGACCAGTGGGGGCAGCCAGCGCTTCTTCTGCTCCTCGGTGCCGTAGAGCAGCAGTGCCCGGATGCCGATGCTGTGGTGCGCGTTGGTGAACACCGCCGTCGCGGCGCAGTGCCCGCCGATGATCTCCATGACCTTGGTGTAGGCAAACTGCGAGAAGGCGCGCCCGCCGTACTCCGCCGGAGCAGTCATGCCGAGCACGCCCAGTTTGCCCAGCCCGGCCACCACCTCGTCGGGGATGGCGGAGTTACGGTCGATGGCGGTGGCGTCTACGTGGTCGTTGCAGTACTGGCGCACCTCGGCGAGGGAGCGCTCGGTGGCCTCGTGGGCCTCGCGGGAGAGCTGCGGATAGGGGAAGAGAAGCCGGGAGTTGAAGTGGCCGAAGAACATCCCCTTGGCGAACCCCAGCGCTTGCGGGCCGGAGAACAGAAGCTCCTCGGCCTCCTTCATCTGCCGCTCGATCTGCTCTTTCGACAGGGCCATGACAACACCCCCGAGAACGGGCCCACGTACGGTTTTGAGGGCGGCGCCCGACCTTGCCCCTCCTCCCTATTCTAGGCGAACGGCCCCTGGGTCGCACCGCAGGATTGTGCCCTATTTAGCCGACGAGCTCGGCTCGTCGCG